>JAAFHI010000923.1 GCA_013298335.1 Actinomycetota bacterium | reverse complement strand
GTGGAAGAACCCGGTCAGGCAGGTCATCCCGACCACGACGCTGGGCCGACCGGTGTTGGTCAGGTTCGCGACGTCACTGGTGGTGAAAACACTTTCCGCCGCCCAGTTTCCGACCGAACCGTGGCCGGAGTAGTTCACGAATCCTTTGCCGGAATTGAGCGCGGCGAGAATGTTGGTCCGGGCTGCATCACCGCCGATCTGGCCGATGCGTACCGTCGTGGTGGTGAAATTCGCCGGAAGATCACCGGTAACCGCCGTCGCGGCGGTGTCGAAGTCCCCGCCGTCGTCGTTGTTGTCGGCAACGATCAGCGCTTCCCGCTGCCAGTTCTGGCCGGTGCCCTGATCGTAGGCGACGATTTTGTCGACCATCCCCGACAGATCGGACTGCGTGCGTGCCGGAAGCCGACCGATGGCGACCGAACTCACGCCCGAATTGTCGAAATCGCCGAACCAGTCGTCGGAGGCGGTTTCAAGTGAACCGATGCCGAGCAGCCGGGTTGGGACGACATCCTGATTGAAGCCGAGGAAATCGCGCGGGTCGAACGAGGCATCGCCCGCGAGCAGGGCATAGCGCACCGGCGTCTGCCAGGTGTGGCTCGCGAGGTTGAGGAAGTCCCGGATGGCCTGCGCCGATTTCACGCCGAAACTGAACTCGTCGTAGATGTCGGTGACGTCCACGACTTTCACCGCAAGTCCTTGTGATTGACGCAGTTGGACGAGCGGGGCGAGTGCCGGAGCGAGTTCGGGCGTGGTGATGATGACGAAATCGGCGGCGTTGGTGGTCGCCGAAAGCGTCGAGGGGGTGTTTGCGGTCACCGTCGGGGTGAGGAAGCGGCTGCCGGTAGCCGCGACCAGTTGGCGGGTCGAACCCGCCGCGCCGGGCGCGACGAAGGAAGCCGAAACGTTGCCCGTGCCCGTGCCGTCGGCGCGCACGGCGACTTCGACCGGGTTGGCCGGGTCGGTTACGTCAAAGACACGCGGAGCCTGCGAGAAGCCGCGAACGGTGAGCGTCTGTCCGGCGCGACCGCTCAGGGCGAGCGCGTCGGCGTCGGCGACAAACGACCGGGCGTAGCTGATCCGGACCGCCGCGACGAGGTTGACGTCGCTGCCGTCAGCCGATTGCAGGGTGACGGTGTTCTGGCCTTCCAGAATCTGCGACTGGGCGACCGTCGTGGTGAAGGTCTGCTGGTCGCGACCGTTGTAGGTCACTTCGCCGATGGTCTGACCGTTGAGTCTGACCGAAACCTGGTGACCGTTGAGCGACACGCCCTGAAGTGTGACGGAAACCTGCGCGGGGAAGGCGGCGTCGGCGCGGTTTCTGACGGTCAGCGCCTGATCGACGGGGGCGTTGGAAACGACCGCGCCGAAGAAGTTGTCGGCGTCGCCGTTCTGAAGGGCGGCGAAGTAGGTGGTTCGGTCGCGCCGTTCAACCAGCGAGGCGAAGTTGAACGCGCCGAGCCGGCTGCCCGCGCCGAACGGAGCGGTCGGAACGCGAAGTCCGGCGGAATTGCCTTCGACGAGCCAGTAGGTCTGTTCGCCCGACTGGAGCGTGTCGGCGGCGACGCCGTAAAACTCGACCGTGTTGGCCGAAACGCGGATCGGAACTTCCACGCCGTTGACGTACATCTTGAGATTGGCGTCAACCGCGCCCGGATTGAGTCCCGCGCCGACGAGGGCCGAGCGGGAAACGCTCTGCCAACCGGTGGTTCTCACGCCGAGTTTGACCGCCGGTCCGGCGGCGAGTTCCTGCTGGAAGGCGATCGATTTGGCCGACGTGGCGGAGGTTTGAACCGCCGCGCTTTCGGCGAGATAACGGTTCAACTCCATCGGATCAGGTGAAGCGAGCGATTTTGTGGTTTGTGAACCGTACACCGGGTTGTTGCGACCGAGCAGGGGCGCGTTTCTGAGCGATTCCGGCATCGGTTGCTTTGAAGTTTTGAGTTCGAACGGCCCGTTCCACGAACTCTTGCCGTTCAGGTCGATGTCTTCCAGCCAGTAGGAAACCGTTGTCCCGGCTTTGGTTTTCGTGACCGCGCCGTCGCGCCACGCATAACGGTTGCCCGCCGTGAGCGTCGTGCCGGCCATCAGGGCGCTGCCCGCGATCAGCCCGTTGCCGGTGACGAGTTCGCGCTTGCCGTCGACTTCGCGCCAGACGCGGAAACCGAGGTTGTCGGCTTCAAAGCCGGTGTTCCATATCAGGCCGACTTCGCCGTTCGCGTAGGAAACAGCGTTGAACTCCATCAAATGCGCTTCGGTGGGGACAATACATTCGCCGCCGGAGGAGAGGCCGGGGATGTTTGTCCGAACCAAATTTGTCACGTTGCAGGTTCCGTTGCCGCCCGCCGTCGCGCCGTAATTCGAGGCCACGCCGGGGTTGCCGGCTCGGGTATTGC
>JAAFHI010000101.1 GCA_013298335.1 Actinomycetota bacterium | reverse complement strand
ATCGAATGTCGGCCGCGAGCCGTCGTTCACGGTCGGCGTATTCGGTCTCGGCGGCGGCGAATTCGATTTGCGCGACCTCGATCCGGCGCGCCCGTTTGCCGCCGAGTTCGAGCGGGACGGTGACGCCGACCGACGTTCCCCGCTCGCCAGGGTTATTGACCGGGTTGCCGTTTGAAATTCCGAGGTCGAACGTTGGATTCGGGCGCGTCCCGGCCTGGATGAGCCGCGCGCGGGCACGGTCGATCTCGAACCGCGCGGCGGCGAGGTCGGCGTTTTCGGCCAGGCCCCGCCGGACAAGTTCAAGGCTCGGAACGCCCGGCGGCGAAATGGGTTGACTGGTGCCGGACTGGGCCGGAGAAGCGGTCGCGACGATACCTTCGGGTGGTTCCGGCATGCGCTGTCCCCAGACGGGGAACGTTGCCGACAGACCCGCCGCGACCGTGAGGAAACCTGCACGGACACCGCGTTTCATGAATGTTTTCCAATTCCTTTCCAACCGCCCGAGCCGGACGGAGGCGCAATTCTCCAGGGAATCACGAAAGAGACGTTGATTCAGGCGCGCGAACGCGCCGACTACGCCGAAAGGAGTCAGAAAAATTTTGGAGGGGGCGTCAAAGCGCCAGGCGTGTGATTGGGGAGGCGAACGTGCGCCTGAATCCGGAACAGGAGCGGCGATTCACGCAGAAGGATCCGGTAGGCGGGTTCCGAGATCAGCATGTGGGTACAACTGCATACGCAACAGTGGTCGCCAGGACCGTCGCCATCCTCCTGAATCGGGAGTGTCAGGCTGGCGAAATCGGTGGTTCCGACCGCGGAAACGCCGCCGCCGGACGCGGATGAAGTCGAGTGTGATTCCCACAGCAACGGGTAGACGTGCATGGTGAACATCTCGACGAAAATGAAGCCGAGAAGCAGCCAGACCGATGTTCCGCCCTGAGTCTTGAACATTGAACGAACCTTGAATCACTTACTTGCGAAGAATCGCGCGGGCCAATATGTCATTGCGCGCGAGCCGAAGTCAACCTGCAAGTGGTTGATAAGGTTACGGTTATGGAAATATCTCAAACGCGACATTTCTGATTCGGGAAAATTCCCGGCCATTTGCGAGGATGCATGAAGCGTCGCGAGAACCGGTTGTACCATCCCGGAACGTGAAGAGATTCGCATCGAGACCGACCATCGACTATTGACAATAGTTTTTGTTTTGCCCACTCTCCCGGCGCTCAACCTCGACGGAATGTACTTCTAATGCCGAAATTTTCGCTTCGCGGATTCAAAACCGACGGTCGCGGCGTCAACCACGTTCTGGGTGACCTTGAAACCGCCGTCATGGAACTGCTCTGGCAGTCGCCCCGGCAGACGGTTTCGGATGTCGAGGGCAATCTCAACCAAAGCCGCAAACTGGCGCACACGACGGTGCTGACCACGCTCGACCGGATGTTTCGCAAGGGATACCTGACGCGCGAAAAGGAAGGGAAAGCGTTCGTTTATGCCCCTCGCTACACGCGGGAGGAGTTCGAGCGCGGCATGGCGGAGGAAGTCTTCGGCGCGATCCTCAAGGGGGTGGGCGACCCGGCGCTGTCCACGTTCGTCGATATGGTCGGCGAGGACGCGGCGCAACTGGACAAGCTCGAGGCCCTCATCCGGGAAAAGCGAAAGGGCGGCGCGAAATGAATGGTTCCGGACTGACGCTGATGCTCGAAGGCGTCGAGAATTTCGTGCTCCTCAACACGCTCCTTTCGGGCGGCGCGTTCGTCGCCGTCGGGAGCCTGCGTCTTTCGGGCTGGGTCCGAACCTGGCATCCGCTGCGGCAGGCGCGGCTGTACGCTGCGGCCATCCTCGCCCCGACGCTTTTTTCGGCCTGGCTGGTGCTGGCCTCGCTCCTTCCGTTCGGATGGATCACGGGGGCCGAATGGCGGACCGAGCATGAAGCCGCCCATTCGCTTCATCTGGTCAAGGCGCTGACGGTTCCGGTCGATCCGTTCCTGCAATACGTCACCTTCCTGTTTCTCGCCGGGGCGGCGGCGCTGGTTTGTTGGGCGGCGGCGCGGGCCTACGTTCGCATCACGGCGCTGGTCCGGTGCCTGGAAATCGACGGTGAACCGATTCCCGCCGACCGCATCGACCTGATCCGGGAAACCTGCCGACGAAACGGGATCGAGGTTGGGCTGGTATTCAGCCGCCGGCCCTTCGCGTTCGTCTGGGGGTATCTGAAATCCAAGCTGATTCTCTCGACCGGGCTGCTCACGGCCCTCACGACCGAGGAACTCGCGGCCCTGCTCGAGCATGAGGCCGCCCATCACCGGCGGCGCGACAACCTGCTCCGGTGGGTTCTGAGCCTGTGTCGCTTTACCTCGTTTGCGTTTGTTTTCACCGGCCCGCTTCAGGCGTGGTGGAATCAGGCAGTCGAGCTGGTCTGTGACGAAGTGGCCGCCGAACGCGCCGATCCGTGCGAGGTCGCCGGGGCGCTGGTGAAAATCAAGCGGTTGGTCAGCGTCGCCGCGCGGCCCGTCCCGAGCGGACATTCGGCTTTTCTCGGTGACGACCAAAGCGCCCTGGAGCAGCGGGTTCGCCGGCTGCTGGCTTTGTCCGACACGCCGGTAACGCTTCGGACGGCGGGCCTCGGATCGCCGTGGACGCGCCCGGCCCTCTGGGTATCGGCGTTCTTCGCGGTCACGCTCGCCGGGGTTTTCTGGATTTCGCCGATGGCCGTCCACCGCCTGCTCGAACGACTACTCCACTGAACCGGTCGGACGGCGCACCTCAAGGGGCGTCTCCGGCCTTCAAGAACTACCGACGATAGTTTCAAGGACCGAAACCATGACCGCCAGCCGACACTTTTCACTTCGCCACCGGGCCTGCCTCGGGCTCGCCTGCCTGCTGCTCGCCGTTTCAACCGGATGTTCGCGCGCCACCGCGCCGCCCGTAACCGAAGCCGAGGCGGAGACGCTGGCCCGCACCGAATTCACCAATCGGGTCGAGAATTTCTTCGAGTACGAACCGCTCCGGGCCAATCGCCCGAGCCGGTTTCTGATTCATCTCACCGATCTTGCCGACGGCGCGCCGGTCGAGAAGGCCGAAGTCGTGCTTTCGGTTCGCCAAACGGGAAAAACCGCCGAAATCGCCCGGACAACCGCCCGCGTCGGAAAAGTGACCGGCATCTACGTGGCCGACCTGACGGTTCCGAGCGCCGGTCCCTGCGACATCGAGTTTCACGTCACGCGGGAAAAGCTGGATGAACGCCTGCCGCTGACCGGTTTTCACGTCGAGTAACCCGCCATTTCCGGAGACATCATGACCGACAGCGTCGAGCATTCACCCGTACCGTCGAAGAAGGCCCCCCGAAAAGGGATTTGGCTGGTCTGGCTCTTCAACCTCGTCCTCGTGGCCGCGGTCGGAAGCGCCGTCTGGCTACGACTCGCGAAACCAGCGACCGAGGAGGCCCCGCCGCCCGCCGCCGCCGCGACCGGCGGGCGGGTGAAATTCCTGATGGAACAGCAGTGGCTCATCAAGATGAAGCTGGCGCAGGTCGAGGATCGGTCGCTTGCCCGCCAGATCACCGCCACCGGTCGGGTGATCGCGCCCCCTGACCGGCATGCGACGGTCGCCTCTCCGGTCGAGGGGATCGTCACGGGCGTTCACGGGCTGCCACGCATCGGGCAATCGGTCGGCAAGGGGCAACTGCTCGCGGTCCTCGAACAGTCGCCACCGCCGGCGGACGCCGCGCAGGTCTCGGCCGCCAACGCGCAGGTGAGAATCGAGAACGCCCGCCTGGAAGCCGAACGCCGCCGCCTCGGACAATTGATCGTCGAGACGCGGGCGCGGCTGGCGCTCGCCGAGAACGACTTCGAACGCGCCAAAAAACTTCACGCCGACGGCATCATCGCCCTCAACGAATGGCAGGCGGCGCAAACGCGGCTGAAGACGGCGGAGGCCGAAGTCGCGTCCGCCCGCGACCAGCTCGCGGCGCTCGTCGAATCCCGCGCCATCCGTCCGGCCCGGACCGAAACCCGCTTTGACATCCGCTCGCCGCTCGCCGGTACCGTCGTCGCCGTTCACAAGACCCTCGGCGAGCACCTGACCGCGGGCGAAACCCTGATCGAGATCGTCAATCTCGACCGCGTGTGGGTCGAGGCGCCCGTCTTCGAGCGGGATCTCGCCCGGCTGGCGACCGGACGACGGGCCGTTTTCACGACTTCAGCCGATCCGAACGTCGAGTATGTCGCAAGCCTCGTCACCATCGGCACGGTGATCGACGAGCGGACGCGGGCGGCGACGGTCGTTTTTTCGGCGCCCAATCCGGGCCGCGACCTGCGCGTCGGGATGCAGGCCAACCTCCGGCTCGACGCGGGCGACACGGTTCAGGCGGCGGTGATTCCCCGCGAGGCGGTGCTTGACCACGAGGGCAAGAAGATCGTCTACGTGCTGGTTTCGGGCGAGGAGTTCGAACGGCGCGAGGTCACGCTCGGAGACGAATACGGTGCGCGGGTGGCGGTTCTCTCCGGACTGCGGCCGGGCGAACGGGTGGTCACCCAGGGGGCCTACCAACTGAAGCTCCAGGAACTGCGGCCCGCGAACGCCGGGGCCCACACGCACGAAACCTAAACGCCCATCACCGCGGTTGAAACGTCATGCTGAATGCAATCATCGAATGGTCCCTGCGCAATCGCCTGCTCGTGGTCATCGGGGCGTTCGCGCTGCTGGGGTACGGCGGATACGTCACGCTCCGCACGCCGGTCGACGTCTTTCCCGACCTGACCGCCCCGACCGTGACCATTCTCACCGAAAGCCACGGCCTGGCGCCCGAGGAAGTCGAATCGCTCGTGTCGCTGCCTGTCGAGGCCGCGATGAACGGCACGCCGGGCGTGTTTCGGGTGCGCTCCAATTCGGCCATCGGCATCTCGCTCGTGTTCGTCGAATTCCAGTTCGGCACCGACATCTTCCGCGCACGCCAACTGGTCACGGAGAAACTCCAGCAGGTCCGGTTACCAGCGGGCGTGTCGCCGCCGACGCTCGGGCCGGTTTCCTCGACGATGGGCGAAATCATGCTCATCTCGATGACCGGCACGACGACCTCGCCGATGGACCTGCGCACGCTCGCGGACTGGACGGTGCGTCCCCGCCTGCTCGGCGTGCCGGGCGTGTCGCAGGTGATGATCATCGGCGGCGAAACGAAACAGTTTCAGGTCCTCGTCGATCCCGCCAAACTCGCCGATTACCGGATCACGCTCAAGGAAGTCACCGAGGCGGTGGCGGCGGCAACGGCGAACGCGCCCGGCGGATTCCTCGAACGTCCGAACGAGGAGTTCCTGATTCGCGGACGGGCACGCATCGACACCGTCGAGGATCTCGCAAACGCCGTCGTGACGGTTCGCGACCGCGCGCCGGTCCTCGTCCGCAACGTCGCCGTCGTCAAACTCGGACCGGCCCTCAAGCGCGGCGACGGGAGCTTCAACGGGAAACCGGCGGTGGTCGCAACCATCCAGAAGCAGCCGAACGCCAACACGCTCGACGTCACGCGCGGGATCGAGGCCACGCTCGCCGACCTGAAGGCGACGCTGCCCCCGGATGTCGCCATCGACACCAAAGCCTTCCAGCAGGCCGATTTCATCAAGCGGGCCATCGGCAACGTCGGGCGGGCACTCGTCGAAGGCGGCCTGCTCGTGACGGTCGTCCTGTTTTTGTTCCTGTGGAATTTCCGGACCACCTTCATCAGCCTGACCGCGATCCCGCTCTCGCTCATCACGGCCGTCGTGGCCATGAACGCCTTCGGCCTGAGCATCAACACCATGACGCTCGGGGGCCTGGCCATCGCCGTTGGCGAACTGGTCGACGACGCCATCGTGGACGTCGAGAACGTCTTTCGGCGGCTGAAACAAAACGCCCGGTCGGCGCGACCCGAACCGGCGCTGCGGGTGATCTTCAACGCCTCGAGCGAAATCCGGAACTCGATCGTGTTCGCGACGCTCATCATCGTGCTCGTGTTCCTGCCCCTGTTCAGTCTGAGCGGCTTTGAGGGTCGGATGTTCGCGCCGCTCGCCTTCGCCTACATCATCTCGATTCTCGCGTCGCTCGGCGTGGCGCTGACCGTCACTCCGGTGCTGTGCTTCTACCTTCTGAACCGGCCCGGCCTGCTCCATGACGAACGGGATTCCCGGCTCGTCGCCGCCTTGAAGCGCGGCTATGCCCGGCTGCTCGACCGGACGCTCGCCCATCCGTACCAGATCGTCGCCACCTCGCTCTGTATGCTCCTGCTCGCCCTCGCGGTGACGCCCCTGATGGGCCGCGAGTTCCTGCCGCCCTTCAACGAAGGCACCCTCAACGTCAACGTCAACCTGCCGCCCGGCACCTCGCTTCGCGAATCCGACCGGATCGGGGTGATCGTCGAGGACCTCATGCACCGGACGCCGGAAGTGACGACCACCACGCGCCGCACCGGGCGGGCCGAACTCGACGAGCATGCCGCCGGCGTGAACACGAGCGAAGTGGAGGTGGTCGTCCGGCCCGGGAATCGACCGCACGCCGAGGTCATGGCCGAAGTCCGGGAAAATCTGAGCCGGATTCCGGGCGCGTCGGTCGAGGTCGGGCAGCCGATTTCCCACCGCATCGACCATCTCCTTTCCGGCACCCGCGCCCAGATCGCCATCAAGGTCTTCGGACCGGACCTCGCGACCCTGCGCTCGAAGGCCGAGGAAATCCGCGCGGCGATGGAGAAGGTCCCCGGCATCGTCGATCTCCAGGTCGAGCCGCAGGTCGGCGTCCCGCAGATCCAGATCAAGCTGAACCGTCCGGCGGCGGCGGCGGTCGGACTGCGCGCCGACGATCTGGCCGAAACGGTGGACACCGCCTTCAACGGCCACGTCGCCGCCCAGGTCCTCGAGGAACAGCGAACCTACGACGTGGTGGTCCGGCTCGACGACGCGGCCCGCGCCTCCGCCGAAACCATCGGCCAAACCCTGATCGACACGCCGACCGGGGCCAAAGTTCCGATCCGCCAGATCGCGGAGGTCCGCGCCGATCAGGGGCCGAATACCATCAACCGCGAGAACGTCCAGCGGCGCATCATCGTGCAGGCCAACGTCTCGGGCCGCGATCTGGGCGGCGTCATCGCCGACGTCCGGACCGCGATCAACCGCGGGGTTTCCCTCCCGCAAGGCTACTATGTCCAGTACGGCGGGCAGTTCGAATCGCAGGAAAAGGCATCCCGACAAATCCTGATTCTCTCGCTGGTCTCGGTGGCGGGCATTTTCCTGCTTTTGTATTTGGCGCTCAAATCCGTCCGTTCCGCCCTGCTCGTCATGACGAACCTGCCCCTCGCCCTCATCGGCGGCGTGGCCATGGTCTTCATTTCGGGAGGCACGCTCTCCGTCGCCTCGCTCGTCGGATTCATCACCCTGTTCGGCATCGCGACCCGCAACGGCATCATGCTCGTCACCCACTACCAATACCTGATCCGGGAAGAATCGGTCCCGTTCCGGGAAGCCATTTTCCGGGGGTCGATGGAACGGCTGAGTCCGATCCTGATGACCGCCCTCGTGACGGGCATCGGCCTGATTCCGCTCGCGCTCGGCAAGGGCGATCCGGGCAAGGAAATCCAGCAGCCGATGGCGGTGGTGATTCTGGGCGGCGTGGTCACCTCGACCTTCCTCAACATGTTCGTCATTCCCGCCCTGTTCCTGAAATTCGGACGCGCGCCCGTTTCCGTGGCTGACGAATCGTCGTCGCCTTACGAAGCCGTCGCCGCCGATTGACCGAAAGGACCAGTGACGATTGATGAAGCCGTTCGTCCGCGCGCCCCACACCGGGGTCCTGCTCGCCATCGCCGCCGCCGGACTCTTCGGCGTCAGCACGCCCTTTTCCAAGCTGCTTCTGGGACGGGTTTCCCCACAGATGCTGGCCGGACTGCTCTACCTCGGCTCGGGCGGCGGACTCGGTCTCTGGCTGCTGTTCCGGAAGCTGAGATCGACCCCCACCTCCGAAAAGCCGCTCCGGTCCGCCGACCTGCCCTGGCTGGCCGGCGCGGTCACGACCGGCGGCGTCATCGCCCCGCTCCTGCTCATGGCCGGACTCGCCCTCACCCCGGCCTCGACCGTCTCCCTGCTGCTCAATCTGGAAGGGGTTTTCACGGCCCTCATCGCCTGGTTCGTGTTCAAGGAAAACTTTGACCGGCGGATCTTTCTGGGCATGGTCGCCATCACCGCCGGAGGCGTCGTCGTGTCATGGTCAGGCGCCGGCACCCTGACCTGGGGCGCCGTGCTCGTGACGGGCGCGTGTCT
>JAAFHI010000842.1 GCA_013298335.1 Actinomycetota bacterium | reverse complement strand
CACTGGTTCGGCCATTCGCTGACTCAGCGTTTCCGGCGTCGAAGAGAGTTTCACCGCTTCAAGCACGCCCGCCAGCGCCGGAGTGTTGGTCAACCCGCCCGCGAACATCCCCGCCGCCAGTCGCGGGTTCAGGTGAAAGAACTTTGCCAGCCCGAACGCGAGAAAAAACGAAACGGCCAGCACGCCGAAGACGAGCCCGTTGTCGCGAAGCCCTCGCTGCCGAAGCGAACTGAAGAAAACGGCGCTGTTGCTCAATCCCAAAGTGTAGATGAACAGCACCAGGCCAAATTGATAGAGAATTTCGGGGATTTTCAGCTTCGGGTCGAGCGCGCCGAAAGCGATACCGACAAAAAGAACCGCCGCGATGCCAAGGCTCGTTCCGCGGACGGTGATTCTCCCAAGCGGATAGCCGACCGCCGCCACGAGAAACAACAACAACAACGGCTGGTCACGCAAAAGTCCGATCACGACGTTCGATCTCGATTCGGTTGAAATACGAAAGCGCGCCGCCGTGACGACGCGCTTTCAGATTCCAATGTCCTCTATTCGACCGGCGGAAACAACCGACGGGCTTTTGAAAAAGGCCATCGAACCGCCCACATCAAGGCCTTTCATCCCCAAAACAGGGTCAGTTCGTTCAAATTCGGGTCCATTCAGTCAATATCAGGAGCGAACCGGCACATATCGGCGCGGGACTGTCAATTTCCGGCACAAGCCATCGAATATCGACACCGGACAGGCTGTTTTCGCGGACGGACAGGCAGAAATCACCCCGGATTCCTCTAATTTGCTCCGAGTCACGTCATTTCACGTCCCGGACGCCTCTCCGGCTTACGTAAAACAGGATTTCCTTCACCAGTTTCTCGCGTTCTTCGATCGACAGGCCGCGAATGAAGTTCCAGTGGGTCCACGGACGATACCCCGGTATTTCGAATGACGACTGGCTGACGTAAATCCCGATGACCCGGCTCAATTGCGCTTCCGTCACCTCGGCGGGCGACGGTGATTCCTGAAAATTCCGCTTCATCACCAGCCAGAGGTCGCAAACCAGGGTATCGGTTAGCGTCGGCGGAACCGGCGTACGGTTGCTGACGCGATAATCGTAGGTTTCACGATCCAGCAATCCGCCCGAACGCTCGGTCGGGTAAGCCGGGGCCTTGTAGGTTTCGATACGTCGCAGGATCGAGACCGATTTCGAAGGATCGGGCGGCGTGGTCGAGTTTTCGCGGGCGTCCTCGGCAATTTGTTTCATGCGCAGGCGCGCGGCGGACGCGAAACGGCTCTCGGGATAGGTTTTCAGAAAAGATTGAATATCGGACATCCGCTTGCTGTCCTTCACGACGTTCCACGCGGCTTCCTCGCCGTCCGGACGGTTTTCACCGGTGGCTGGCCGCGCGACGGTCGCGGTTGAACCCGCCGAACCGCCCGTAAAGAAGAACGACCCCTCGATTGAGGACGCATCCCAGGGAATCTGTTTCCCGCCGCTTTTCATCCGCACATTGCTCCGGACCTGCTTGAACACTTCCTCGATGGGAAGCCCCGGTTGACCGATGGCGCTCAACAGTTCCGCCGTGTAGAGGCCGTTGCGCCCCGTGCCGTCGCTCGCGGTGCGTCCGGGCGAGGTCGCGTAGGCGATGAACGTCCCCGCCGGGGCGTCAACCGCGGCCAATCCCCCGCCCGTCGTCCGAAAACCGCGCGCGAACGGGTTATCGCGGCAGGCGTCGAGAATCACGATGTTCAACCGGTTGCCCGCCTGCTCCATCTGCGCCAGAACCGCGTTCAAATCGACGCCTTCCACGTCCACGTCGCCTTCCTTTTCGATGACGGCGTCAACCGGAATGAGATAATTGCGCCCGCCGACTTGTACGCCGTGGCCCGCGAAGTAAAAAAGCCCGACGCTGCCGTTCCGGATCGCCTCGCCGAACGTCCGAATCGCGACTTTCATCCCCTTTTGGTCGAGATCGGTCCTGACTGTGACCGAGAAGCCGGTTTTTTCGAGCGCGCGACCGATGTCAGTGGCGTCGTTGACCGAATTGGCGAGCGGAATCGTCCTGTAATTGCCGTTTCCAATGACCAGCGCGACCCGTTTCTCGGGTCCCGCGCCGGTGTCGCGTCCCAAACGGCGGTCGGTCTGCCCGAAAACTGCCATCGTGACCAGCAACGTCATCAACACCCATCCAGCCGCCGCCTTTTTCAAAAGAGCCGTGGACACACCGTTCATAACCGGACCTCGCAACCTCGGCCTGATCTCGAACCGGACCGATTTTCAGCCAATTGATACCGATAGGCGAATTTCTACCTTCAAATTTTCCACATGGGAACGGTTTCGGATTCCGGACGTCAATTCGCCGCCAAAAAGCCGCGAAAATACAGCCGCTTGACAGGAAAACCGGTTTTGAAGCGGAATAGACCGAAATTCCGCCGCACCGGAAAGAAGCAATGAAGACTCAGACGGTTTGAATCGCTTCATGAAACGTTGGGATGACTTCATGAGACGTTCAGCCGCGTTCATGAGGTGATGTGAAGACTTCATGAACTGTTCAGAACCCTTCATGAGACGATCGGATCACTTCATGGGACGTTTTAACTGCTTCATGTGGCGTTCAGATCACTTCATGCGATGTTTTGACC
>JAAFHI010000178.1 GCA_013298335.1 Actinomycetota bacterium | reverse complement strand
ACACATCGTCGGCGTTTCCTCCATCGCGGCCCTGCGCGGCGGAGGCGAGGCCCCGGCCTACAATGCGTCGAAAGCCTTCATGACCAGTTACATGCAGGGACTCCGGCAGAAATTCGCGAAGGCGAAACTGCCGATTGCGGTGACCGACGTCCAGCCGGGGTTCGTGGATACGGCGATGGCGAAGGGCGAGGGACAGTTCTGGGTCGCCCCGCCGGAGGTGGCCGCGCGGCAGATTTTCACGGCGATTCGAAACCGGCGAAAGCACGTCTACGTCACGCGCCGCTGGCGGCTCATCGCGTGGCTGTTCAAATTCCTCCCCGACGCCATCTACAATCGTTTGTAATGGAGCGCGCGCGTCCTGCGCGCATATTTTTCACCCCCGAAAACGCGGCACAATCTCATGACAACGGCACTTCAGGATCGCGTTTCCCGACTCGTCAACCGAATCAATTCCCTACACGATGAGGAAGAACCGGTTTTTTGGATTGGTCCGACGAGCGACGCCGAGATCGAACTGGTTGAAGAGGAATTGGGTGTCCGGTTTCCGGCTTCCTTCCGTGAATTTCTGAGAATGACGGGCGGCGGCGGGCTGGAATCCCTTTGTATTTCCGGCATACCGAACGATGCCCCGTTTCAGGGATTCGGAACGGTTTTCTGCGACACGACGCATTACCGTGAAGAATGGGTTCCATTTCCGCTCCCAAATCATCTGGTCGTGGTCGAACGTTGCCCGGATGACAATGAACCGTTCTGCCTCGATACGTCTCGATTCGACGGCGATGAGTGCCCGGTGATTTTGTACTACCACAATTCCGGGAGGTCGGAATTCATCGCGAACAATTTTCTGGAATTCTTCGAACGCTATCTCGAACCGTATTTTGAAAAAGCGTCTTTTCTTCATTCCATTCAGATGGATAAAACGCCCCACCGGAGACCCGATTGAAATACCTTGCCATCGTTCTGCTCTGTGTCGCGGGCGCAGTGTGTTACGGCATCGTCCACGACCAGATCACCGCCCGAATCTGCGTGGAATATTTCACCATCGGACATCCGCCCGTTTTTCCGACGGACGACCCGACGCTGCTGGGTATCGGCTGGGGAATCATCGCGACGTGGTGGGCCGGGGCATTCATCGGTATCCCGCTGGCGTTCGCGGCCCGGTTCGGAAGCCGCCCGAAGCGTCCGGTCCTGTCACTGATGCGTCCGATCGGCATTCTGCTCGGAATCATGGCCGGTTGCGCGGCGCTCGCGGGGGTCATCGGCTTCGTCGCGGCGACATTTCACCTCGTGTATCTGGTCGGGCCGATGGCGGCGCGCATTCCGTCCAACCGGCATATTCCGTTTCTGACCGCGTTGTGGATTCACAATGGCAGTTACGCGGTCGGATTTGTCGGCGGGATCGTGCTGTGTTTGAAAATATCGCAGAGCCGCAACCGGATGGATGCAACGAACGGGGCAGGTTAGAAAAGGAGAACATCGAGATGGCCACGGATTCACTCATTCGAACGCGCGAGGCGGAAATCATCCGGATTTTTGCGCCTGAACTGGCCCGCCTGACCGGACGCCCGGAAGACGACCTCGTCAAAAACGGTTTGTCCCTTCGCGATTTTCAATCGAATGGCGAGGTTGAGCTACAGTTCGCGGACCAATCCCACGCGAAGTTCAATTTCGCCTTTTTCATCGCGAGCCGCGAGAAAAACGCCGTCGCCGTCTTTACCGAACATTGCGGCTATCACGTCTTCCCCTATGTCGATACGACCGTCGTTTCAACCTATCGGGAGACGTTTTCCTTCGGAGAGGATTCGGAAGAAACGCCCGGGCGTCCGCAAAAGTGGGCGGTGATGCGGCAGGACGACAACGGGTTTCGCGACCGGGTCCGCATTGTCGGAAGCGAACCGGAGGCCAAGGCACTTCGCGCCGAACTCGAATCCCACGGGCACAAACAGATGTACTGGATTGAGCGTCTCGCCTGAGACGATGATTTTCACCATGAACCTCCACACCCGCGAAACCGCCCGCTTCGCCATCAAGACCCGCATCGCCGACTATCTCGCGGACGGCGGCGGGTTCTTCGGCGGATTTGACGCGCTCGTGCGCGACCGCGGGGTACTGCCGGTCTGCTACGATTTTCGAATCCTGTATTTCGTTGATCCGGAAGGAGATGTGTTCCGCTGCGATCTGCCGTACGAATCGCCGGTGCTGATCGCAACCGACACCTGGAGCGACCGCATGTGGGTCTATCTCCACGGACGGGACCAGGTTCCCGAACTGGCGGCGTTCATCCCGGAGCGGCAGCCGGGCTTTCCAGATTGTCCGCTCTGTCGCGGGACCGGCAAATTCACCGTCGGCGGACGGGTGATTCTGGACGGCACCGTGGACTGTCTGCGGTGCGGCAGCCTCGGCTGGGTTCTGGATTGAATTGGAGCGCGCGCATCCTGCGCGCATGTCTTTCTTCTTCGACTGAATCCACGTCAGTTGAAGAAGAAACGTGCGTATACCGCCCTATTTGAAAGAACTTAAAACCATGCGCGCAGGATGCGCGCGCTCCATCAGGAAAAATCGCGCAGATCCTCGAACGGCAGTTCCGCGTTGCTGAAATCGGGCCGGTAGTAATTCGCCGCCGATTCCACGTCCTGCGCCCAGCCCTCGCGCATGCCGAGCCGTTCCATCGTGTCGAGCACCCGGGCGTACTCGCCGACGCCGACCCGCCGGTTCAACAAACTGTAGCGTTCGCCGATGACGTCGTCGCGGTTGACCTTGTTGGTCGGGTAGTACTGCGCCATCACCGACAGCGACACGTCGGGCGAAAGCGCGTCGTGAATCCAGCGCAGCGAATCGTTGACGCCGCCGAGGTCGTTCGGCAGCACCAGCAGCCGGATGATGAGGCCGCGCTTGAGCAGGCCGTCGTCGCCGAAAACGAGGTTCGTGCCGACCTGGCGGTGCATTTCGGCAATCGCCGCCCGCGCGTGTCCAACGTAGTTTTCAACCTTCGAAAGCTCGTCGCCGGATTCGTTCTCGCTGTATTTCAAATCGGGAAGGTAGACATCCACGATGCCGTCGAGCAGTTTCAGCACCGCGACCGAATCGTAGGCGTTCGTGTTGTAGACCACCGGCAGCCGCAGTCCCTGTTCGACCGCGATGACAAGCGACCGGACGATCTGCGGCACGAAATGCGTCGGCGAGACGAAATTGATGTTGTGGCAGCCCTTTTCCTGAAGCTCCAGCATCATTTCGGCCATCCGCTCGTGCGTAATTTCGTTGCGCCGCTCGGCCTTCGGATTCTGGCTGATCTGGAAATTCTGGCAGTAGACGCACCGCAGATTGCAGTTGCCGAGAAAGATGTTCCCTGCGCCGCGCGTCCCAATGAGCGGCGGCTCCTCGCCGAAGTGCGGCGTGTAGGTCGAAACCACCGGCAGACGGCCCGAAAAGCATTTCGCGATTTCGTCTTCGAGCCGGTTGATATGGCAGTCACGCGGACAGATGTCGCAACTCGCGAGCATCGCTTCGAGCCGGTCGGCCCGGTCGTACAATTCGCCTGATTCAAAAAGTTTCAGATAGGACGGTTGCATCATTCCAGTTATCGCCTCAACAAAGTAAGCCGGTAAAAGTACGCACTCGCCGCCCCTCGCGCAATTGCCCCATCCAGAATGGCATCCCGGCGGCAATTCAGGCGGATTTGAAACGCTTGCGGACGAGACGGACTTCGCCCGACGATACCGACTTCGACCGATTGAGGCGCGGATGCGCCGCCAGAAAATATCCCCGCCCGTGAGGGCGGGGTGATGTGTCGAGAGCGTTTCGTGAGCCGCGTCAGCGGCGGCGCATCCGCGCCGATTTCAAATCAGCTTGTCGGGCGTGAGCGGTAGATCGCGCAGCCGCTTGCCGGTCGCGTGAAACACCGCGTTCGCGACCGCCGCCGCGACGCCGGTGATGCCGATTTCGCCGACGCCCCGCGCGCCGATCGGATTGAAGTTGAGGTCGGGTTCGCCGACGAAAAACACGTCGATGTGCGGCACGTCGGCGTTCGTCGGGAAGTGATACCCGGCCAGATCGTAGACCACCGGCATTCCCGAATTCGGGTCCAGCAACGCTTCTTCCATCAGCGCCGCGCCGAGGCCCATCGCCACCCCGCCGCGGACCTGACTCGCCGCGAGTTTCGGATTCAGAACCCGTCCGATGTTCATGGTCGAAACCCAGCGGGTCACCCGGACGCGCCCGATCTCCTCGTCAACCGTCACTTCGCAGAACTGCGCGCCCCACGACTGAAAGTGCCACTTCCCGCCCTCGTCGCCCGGCGCGGATGACGCCGTCGCCTCGAACGCGGCGCGTCCCGACTGACGCAGCATTTCAAGCGCCGCCGCGACGTTTTCCGCCTTCACCTGTTCGAGCAGCGTGTGGCAGGCCGCCATCACCGCCGGCGCGAGCGTCGCGGTCATCATCGAGCCGCCCGCGAGTCCGCCGTCGGGCAGGCGCGTGTCGCCGAATTCCACATGCACCCGGTCGAGCGGGACGCCGAGCGCCTGCGACGCCGTAATCGCCGCCATCGTGTAGGCCCCGGTGCCCATGTCGTTCGCCGAGGTCAGTACCTGGCAGCTTCCGTCGGGCAGCAGCCGGATTTTGACCGTCGCGCCGAGGCGTTGCCCCGGAAAGGTCGAGGCCGCCACGCCCCAGCCGACGAGCAGACCGTCGCGCGTCATGCTCCGGGGCGTCGGCGTCCGCTTGGCCCAGCCGAATTTCTCGGCGCCGACTTCGAGACATTCCGTAAATGCCTTGGCAGAAAAGGGTAAACCGCTTTTCTGGTGCTTTTTCGTCTGGTTCTGAATCCGGAGTTTGACCGGGTCCATCTTCAGGCGCGCCGCGAGTTCGTCCATCGCGCATTCGAGCGCGAACATCCCCGGCGTCTCGCCCGGCGCGCGCATGAAGGTCGGGGTGGAAATGTTCTGGACCGCCAGTTCCAGTTTGGTGAGCAGGTTCGGCGCGGCATACATCGTGGGCGTCACGCCGGTCCCGTTTTCGGTGTACGGCTCGACCGGTGAGGTCACGCATTTTCCTTCATGCGAAATGGCGACGAGCATGCCGTCGTTTCCGGCGGCGAGCCGGATGGTCTGCTCGGTTTCCGAACGATGCCCGGCGTTCGCCGTCATCTGCCGCCGCGAAAGCATGAGCTTCACGGGCCGATTCAGTTTGCGCGCCGCCGCGACGCAGAGAATCGCGTGCGGCCAGGGCAGCGCCTTCGAACCGAATCCGCCCCCGATGTAGGGCGACACGATCCGCACCCGCTCCGCCGCCAGCCCGAACATCTCCGCGTAGGCCCGCTGCGAACCGGGAAGCCACTGCGAATGTTCGTGGATCGTCACCGATTCCGCGTCGTGCCACTCGGCGATGATCGAATGCGGCTCCATCGGCGCGTGGAGTTCCGTCGCGGTCCGGTAGGTCCCCTCGACCGTCACCGGCGCGGTTTTGGCCGCCTCGGCGAACGTTCCCTTTTCAAACTGGCCGGTCTTGAATTCCGGTCCCTCGCCGAATGACGGCGGCGCAAGTTTGTAGACCGCGTTTTTCGGCCCGACCGACGGTTTTTCCTCGGAATATTCGACTTTGACCGCCATCGCGCCCGCGCGGGCGCGTTCGAACGTGTCCGCCACGACGAGCCCGACAATCTGCCCGCCGTAGTGGATGACGTCATCCGCCAGCGGCAGCCGTTCCTCGTATATCTTCGAAGTCTGAAAATCGTTGGTCGGCTTGTAGAGTTTCGGCATGTTCCGATGCGTCAGCACCGCCGCCACGCCCGGCAGCCGTTCGGCTTCGGTCGAGTCAATCGCCGTCACGCGGCCTTTCGCAATCCGCGAAGTCACCACCACGGCATACAACGCGCCCGCGATTTTGAATTCCGCCGAGTAGGTGGCCGTTCCGGTCACTTTCAGGCGGCCTTCAAAACGACTCGCGGCCATTCCCGTCACGTCATTCTTCTTCATGCGACACCTCCACCGGCGGCGGTCACCGACAGTCCGCGTTTGACGGCCCGGCGGGCCAGTTCGACCTTGAAACCGTTGCCCGGCAAGGGTTTCGCGTCTCGTACTGCCAGTTCGGCGGCCTGCTTGAACACCGCGTCCGACGGCTTTTTCCCGACCAGAAACTTTTCGACGTCGAGCGCGCGCCACGGTTTGTGGGCCACGCCGCCGAGCGCGACGCGGGCCGAGCGAATTTTATCGCCGGAAATGTCGAGTACCGACGCGACCGAAATCAGCGCGAATGAATAGGACGCGCGATCCCGCAATTTCAGATAGACGCCGGTTTTGGCGGCGGCCATCGCGGGCAGCGTAATCGCCGTGATGAGTTCATCGGCTTCGAGCACCGTGTCGAGGTCGGGCGCGCCGCCCGGCAGCCGGTGAAAATCGGTCAGCAAAACGCGGCGTTCGCCTTTCGGGCCGAGAATTTCGACCGTCGCGTCGAGCGCCGCGAGCGCGACGCACATATCCGACGGATGCACCGCGATACATTTGTCGCTCGCGCCGAAAATCGCGTGCGACCGCTGGACGCCGGTCAGCGCCGGACAGCCCGACCCCGGCACGCGCTTGTTGCAGGCGAAACCCGGATCGGTGAAGTAGGGACAGCGCGTCCGCTGCAACAGATTGCCGCCGACCGTCGCCATGTTGCGAATCTGTTGCGACGCGCCCGACAGAATCGCCCGCGAGAGCAGCGGATATTCCTTGCGCAGATCGGGATGGTCGGCCACGGCGGTGTTCGACGCCAGCGCACCGATCCGCCAGCCACCTTCGGGTAGTCGTTCGATGCGTTTCAAATCGAGCCGGGAAATATC
>JAAFHI010000310.1 GCA_013298335.1 Actinomycetota bacterium | reverse complement strand
GTTGTCGTGTATCCCACCGGGTCGCTCGCCCCCGCTTCGGCGAAACCCTTCAAACGCAGCAGGCAGCTATCGCAGGTCCCGCAGGCGAGGCCGTCGGGCGTCGGGTCGTAGCAACTGTGGGTCAGCGAGTAATCCACGCCGAGTTCGAGGCCCCGCCGGACGATGTCGGCCTTCGTCATTTGAATGAGCGGCGTGTGGATGGTCAGCCGCAACGTGCCCTCGATGCCCGCGCGGGTCGCGAGATTCGCCATCGTTTCGTAGGCCCGGATGTATTCGGGGCGGCAATCGGGATAGCCCGAATAGTCGTAAATGTTGACGCCGATGAAGATATCGGTGGCATTCAGAACTTCCGCCCACGCCAGCGCGAAGGACAGAAAGATTGTGTTGCGCGCCGGAACGTAGGTCACCGGGACGCCGTGCGACATCTCGGCAATGTCGCGCGCCTTCGGAACGGCAATGTCCGAGGTGAGCGCCGAACCGCCGATGGCCCGCAGATCGAAATTCACCACGAGGTGTTCGGTCACGCCGTTGGCGGCGGCGACCCGTTTCGCGGATTCGAGTTCGCGTTTGTGGCGCTGGCCGTAGTCGAACGAGAGGCAGGCGACTTCGAAGCCTTCGTTCCTGGCAATGGCGAGAACGGTGGTTGAATCGAGTCCGCCACTGAGCAGGACGACGGCTTTTTTCTTTGTAACTTGAGTAGTCATTACGCCTAAAGCCCTCCCTTACGGTCAGGCTGCCGTTTTCGGGCTGTGGTTTTTTTACGGTTCTTTTCGGATGAGCCGGGCTGCGAAGAACCCGTCCGGGCCGGCTTCGGGCCAGAGGCGGATGAATCCTTCCGCGTTGGCGGCGTCGCCGAGACCCTCCGGCGGGACGGCCTCGAAATTGCGGTGGTGCTTGAGAAAGGTCCGAACCACCTCTTCGCCTTCGCGTTCTTCGAGCGAACACACCGAATAGAGAATCGCGCCTTTGGTGCGGACGGCTTTCGCGGCGTTCCACAGCAGTTTCGTCTGGATGCCCGCGAATTCGCCGAATTTGCGCGGTTCGAGCCGCCACTTGATTTCCGGATGACGCCGCAGCGTGCCGGTTCCGGAGCAGGGCGCGTCGAGCAGCACGGCGTCGAAGGATTCCGGGAAGAGGGAAAAGGGAAGTTTCTTTTTGACCTGCCGGTGATCGACGGCTGAAACGATGTTCGGGGCGGCGGCGTCGGCGGCGAAACAGCGCGCGATGGTGGCCCCGAGCCGTTCGAGATTGAGCTTCATGTCCTCGACGCGGTGCGAATGGAGATCGAGCGCGGTAATCGAACCTTCGTTGTTCATCGCGGCGGCGATCTGGGCGGTTTTGCCGCCGGGCGACGCACACATGTCAAGGACGCGCATGCCGGGCCGCGCGCCGAGCAGCCGGGCGATCTGCTGCGAGGCGGCGTCCTGGACGTAGATGACGCCCATTTCGACGAATTCCCAGACCTTCTTCCAGTCGCCTTCGAGCAGTTCGAAGGTTTCATTGCCGTGAACTTCGCGAAGTTTCAGACCGGCTTCCTCAAGTTTCCGGCGGGTCACCGCGACGGTGCCGCGCATGGAATTCATCCACAGGTACACCGGGGCCGGGAGGTTGTTGGACGCGGCAATCTGGATGGCCCGTTCCTCGCCGAACGATCTCGCCCACTGCTTGAGCAGCCACGCGGGGTGCGAGAGTTCGGTTTCCATGTCCTCAATCGTCCGCTGAACCGGCACGGCCACGACTTTCTGGGCAAGGAGCTTGCGCTGCGATTTGCGCTTGGCGGCTTCCTTCGCGGTGGTCGGTTTGCGGATGATCAGCCGCTTCGGCTCGTGGATGTCGGTGGACGCGCCGCTCTGCCGGAGGGCTTCCCGCAGGACGGCGTTCACCACGCCCGCCGTGTAGGCAATGGGTTGGTCGGCTTTGACGAGGTTGACCGATTCGTTGACGGCGGCGGAGTCGGGCACGCGGGTCAGAAAGCGAATCTGGTAGAAACCCATCCGGAGCGCCGTCCGGACACCGGGTTCAAGTGCCACGAGGGGCCGACCGGCGAATTTCACGATTTCGGCGTCGAGGCGCGCGCGCCACCGCAGGACGCCCATCACGATTTCCTGCGCGAGCCGACGGTTGGCGGCGGCCATTTCAGGCGTGATGAAGCCCATCGGCTTGATGGTGAGGAGGGCGGTGTCGAGCAGTTCCGACGCCCAGGCGTCCTCGGTTTCAACGCGCAAAAGCACATCGTAAGCCACGCGACGGGCCTGGCTGATCTGAACGGGTTTTTCCAGGTTGTTGAATTCAGACATGGTTCCAGATGAAAACGGCCACCGCATCGGCGGGTGACGGCGTTTCGAAAAATTAGTTGGCCCAGATTCGGCGAAGGATGCGGACCCGATCGCCGAGATTGGTGGCGGCGGACTTCAACCCGAATTTGAGCATCCCGAAGAGCCGCCCAAGCGGCGTGTCGTATTCCTCGACGGTCTTTTCAATCATGAAGGCGGCGAAGGCGGCGGTGAGTCCCTTGCCGCCGTCAGCGATGACGTTCCACCCCGGTCGGAAATTGGACGCCACGCCTTCGAGCATTTGAACGAGCCGGAAAGCGTAAAGCAAGTCGGCGGGAATGGCGAACGTGACCGCCGGATTTTGAAGTAAAAGTTTTTCGATGGCATCGACCCGGGCGCGGGTTTCGCCGATCGCGAAACTGAGCCGGGCGAAATCCTGGACGAATTGCCGGGCCGCCCCGCGCGGTACGTCAGCGGCGAGCATCCCCGACCGGTAGAGACACTCGACCACGCCGTCGAGATCTCCGCTCAACGCCGCCGTCGCCGCTTCATACAGCGTCTGGCGGGTTTCGGCGGACAGTTCCTGAACCAGTCCGAAATCGAGCAGCACCAGCGTGCCGTCCGGACGGACCAGAAAATTCCCCGGATGCGGATCGGCATGGTAGTAGCCGTCGAGCAGCATCATCCGCGCGTAAAGTTCCACCAGCCGGTTGAGAATTTCGTCCCCGTCGAGCCCCCACGCGCGCAGCCGAGCGGTGTCGGCGATGCGGACACCGTCGCAGAATTCGAGGGCGAGCACGTTTTGCGTACAGAGTTCGGGAATCGTCGCCGGGACGTAGACGCCGGGAATCCCGGCCAACTGGCGACGGATGCGCTCGGCGTGGGCGCGTTCGGTGGTGAAGTTTGATTCTTCCTGAAAACCGGCTTCGATGGTGTTGAGGATGTCGTCAATCAGCTTCCACTGGCGACGCGGATCGAGCCGGCGGCTCCATTTCGCCCACGCCCGGAGCAGGCGCAGGTCAATGTCGAGGACTTCGCGGGTTTCCGGACGCAAAAACTTCAAAACGATGTCTTCGCCCTGATAGACCGCGCGGTGGACCTGCCCGATGCTGGCGGTCGCGAGCGGTTCTTCGTCGAGTTCATCGAGAAAACGGCTGGTCGGCCCCCCGTATTCGTTTTCAAGAAAGGCCGCCACCATCGGGAAGGGCGTCGGAGACACGCGATCCTGAAGCCGGGTGAGTTCCTCGACATAGGCCGGGGGAAGAAAATCCGCCCGGACGCCCAGAAGCTGCCCCAGTTTGATGAAAATGACCCCGAGCCTTTCCAGGGCTTCGCGCAGCCGCCGGGCGGCGCGCGCGTCGAGCCGGGCCAGCCGGGATTCCGACAGCAGCCGTTTGGTGACGACGCGCCGGGCAATCAGCAACAGGGCCGGAGCCAGCAGGCGAAGGATCAGCACGCTTCGCGCGAGCAGTTGTTTTCGAGTGAAGGTCATGGAAACGTTGAAACAGGCGGATTCGGTCGTCCGCATTCTAAACAAGTCGGGCGGGGAAGGCGCGGGGAGTTTCCCCTTCCCGGAAGTTCATGGCCGAACGGGCCGGGGCCGGTGAAGGCGGATCAACCGCCGGTCCGACCCGAAACGTACAATTTTCCACACGGAGGAGGACAGTCATGGCTGAAAACAAGACCAAACCGACATTGAAGCCGGTGGCGGATTTCATCGGAGAAATACCCGACCCGCATAAGCGGGGGGATTGCGCCGCGATCCTTGAACTGATGAAAAAGGTGACTGGGGCCGAACCGAAAATGTGGGGGGACAACATCGTCGGTTTCGGGGACTATCACTACCGTTATGAAAGCGGGCGCGAGGGCGACTGGTTTCACATGGGATTCTCGCCCAGAAAACAGAATCTCACACTGTATTTCTGCGGCGCGCTCGAAACCTTCGCGCCGGTTCTCTCCCGCCTCGGCAAGTACAAAACCGGGAAAGGATGTCTTTACCTCAGGACGCTCAATGACATCGACCCGGACGTTCTGAAGGAATTTCTCGAAGCGGTGGTTTCGGAGACGAAGAAAATGGAGAAAAGCTAGCCCCACCGGATTTTGTGGGGTGAATTTTTTAGAACTGAGGTAACTGTTCAGCACGGTCGTCGCCCTGTCCTTGAAGGCAGGGCAAATGGCGCGGCGGCAGAACTGTTACGAACTGACTTTGAAACCCGCAAGGCGGGTGTTCGCTTGTAGCCCCCGATGATGCGAGTCTTCGAGCGAATCGGGGGAAACCGAAAAAACAAGGCATCGCGAATTCCGTCGAAAAATTCGCGATGCCTTTGTGTTGATGGTTGAAATGGAGGTTATTCGCCTTCGGCGGCGGGCTTGGCCGCCGGTTTCGCCGCCGGCTTGGCGGCGGGCTTTTCGGCGGCGGGGGTGGAAATGCGTTTCGCCGCGCCGCTGCCCATTGTGCCGGCCTTGCCCGGATCAAAATCGGCAAGCTGGTTGTAGAGCCGAAGCATCGGTTTCGGAAAGAAACTCGCCAGCGGAAACGCGGTCACGTAAAGGATTCCCGTCCCGGCAATGGCCGCCAGCCGGACCAGCCCTTCCACGGGTTTCAGATCGTCACGGTCAAACTTGAATTCACTCATCTCGGTGTACTCCCCACAAAATGGTTCGACGCTTTCCGAATCGAAAATCGAAAATCGTCAATCAGAAATCCGAAATTGACGGAATCAGCTTCCTGACTGGTCGTTTTTCGGACGGTTCAACCGGGACGTACCCCCAAATGGCGGCGGGGCGGACGTTCCGGGACGCGGCGCGGTCGGGCCCTGCGGCGCGGTCGGCGTTTGCGAACCGATTTTCAGCGTGTCGCCTCCCGTTTCACCGGGTTTGGTCGCCGATGACAGCGGCTGCGTCGTTGCCGGCGGTTCCACCACTTCGGTTTTGGCACCGGTCAAAGGCGTCGTACCCGCCGGTTTGGGCGCTGCGGCTGGAGCCGGTTTGACTTCCGCCACCGGCGCGGGAGCGGGAGTTGGAGCCGGTGCGGGAGGCGGAGTTGCCGGTTTGACTTCCGCGACCGGCGCGGGAGCCGGAGTTGGAGCCGGAGCGGGTGTCGGCGG
>JAAFHI010000646.1 GCA_013298335.1 Actinomycetota bacterium | reverse complement strand
AAACTGGCTCAGTACCGCATTGTCCATTTCGCGACGCACGGGGTTCTCGACAGCGTCCGACCGGAGTTGAGCGGACTGATCCTTTCACTGCTGGACGAACAGGGGAATCCGCGCGACGGCTTCTTTCGGATGCACGAGGTCTTCAATCTGAAACTTCCGGCGGAACTGGTGGTTCTGAGCGGGTGCCGCACCGGACTGGGCAAGGAAATTCGCGGCGAGGGGCTGGTCGGACTGACACGCGGCTTCATGTACGCCGGGGCCGCCCGGGTGATGGTCAGCCTGTGGGACGTCAACGACGAAGCGACCGCCGAGCTGATGACGCGGTTTTACCGCAACCATCTCGGCAAGGAAAAAATGTCGCCGTCGGCGGCCCTGCGCGCGGCCCAGTTGTCCATGTCGAAAGAGAAGAAGTTCGGCTCGCCCTACTACTGGGCATCGTTTCTGGTGCAGGGCGAGCCGAAGTAGAAAAAGTCATCGCTACCGATGACACGGAACTATTCGCGGAAAAAAACCGTGTCACCGGTGGCGATTTGGCGCTTTCGCCTATTCGGGCGACTGGGCCAGTCGGGTGTAGGTCCGCCATTTCTTGTCGACAGCCTGCTGGGCTTCGAGGAGCAGGGCTTCGGCGGTTTCCGGATCGCTCTGGAACAGGCTGCTGAAGCGTCCCTCGTTGGCCATGTATTCACCGAGGCGGACGCTCGGCGGCTTGCAGTCCAGTTGGAACGGGTTCTTGCCGGATTCCTTCAAATCCGGATTGAACCGATAGAGCGGCCAGTAGCCGGAATTGACCGCGAGTTTCTGCTGTTCGAGGCCCTTGCTCATGTCGATCCCGTGCGCAATGCACGGACCGTAGGCGATGATGAGCGACGGACCGTTATGGGCTTCGGCTTCGCGGAACACGCGCAGCGCGTGGCCCTCGTTCGCGCCGAGCGCAATCTGCGCGACGTAGACGTGTTCATAGCCCATGGCCATCAGGCCGAGGTCTTTCTTGCCGGTGGCCTTGCCGCCCGCCGAGAATTTGGCGACCGCGCCGCGCGGCGTCGATTTCGACGCCTGCCCGCCGGTGTTGGAATAGACCTCGGTATCGAGCACGAGCAGGTTGACGTTGCGTCCGCTGGCGAGGACGTGGTCGAGGCCGCCGAAACCGATGTCGTAGGCCCAGCCGTCGCCGCCCACGATCCACACCGTTTTCTTCACCAGAACGTCGCTCAGGCTCAGAATGTCGCGGGCCAGCGGGTCGGTCCGGTCGGAGAGCGCATCCTTGAGTTCGGCGATCCGCCGCCGCTGGCGTTCGATGGCGTCCTCGTTTTCCTGGCTGCAATTGAGGATGGCATCGACGAGTTGCGCCGGAATCTCCCCGCGCAGCCGTTTGAGCAGTTCGCGGGTGTATTCGACTTGCTTGTCGAGGGTCAGCCGCATGCCGAGCCCGAATTCGGCGTTGTCTTCAAAAAGGGAATTGCTCCACGCCGGGCCGCGGCCTTCCTGATTGGTCGTCCACGGGGTCGTCGGCAGATTACCGCCGAAGATGCTCGAACAGCCCGTCGCATTGGCGATGACCGTCCGGTCGCCGAAGAGTTGCGACAGGAGTTTCAGGTAGGGCGTTTCGCCGCAACCGGCGCAGGCGCCCGAGAATTCGAACAGGGGCGGCAGCAACTGGATGTGCTTGACCGAATCGAATTTCAGCGTTCCGGCGCGGGGCAGGTCGGGCAGGTCGAGGAAGAAGGCCCAGTTGTCCCGCTCGGTGTCGCGGACCGGTTCGTAGGCTTCCATGTTGATCGCCTTGTGGGTCGGCTCGGCCTTGTCGTGAACCGGGCAGACCTCGACGCACAGGCGGCAGCCGGTGCAGTCCTCGCCGGAAACCTGGAGCGTGAATTCCTTATCGGGGAGTTCGCGGAATCTGGCTTCGACGTGTTTGAAACCGCGCGGCGCGCTTGAAAGCACTTCCGAGTCATAGACTTTCGACCGGATGACCGCGTGGGGGCAGACCATCACGCACTTGCCGCACTGGATGCACATCTCGGCTTCCCAGACCGGGATTTCCTGCGCCAGTCCACGCTTTTCCCACTTGGTCGTCCCGACCGGATAGGTCCCGTCGAAGGGCAGGGCGCTGACCGGCAGGTCGTCGCCGTGGCCCGACATCATCGTCGCCGTCACCTCGCGGACGAAATAGGGTGCGTCCGGCGAGACGGTCGGCGGGAGTCCGATGGTGGAATCCGCTGTTACCGGAATCACGACCTGATGAAGATGCGAGAGCGCCTGATCGACCGCCGCGAAGTTCTTCCTGACCATCGCCTCGCCGCGTTTTCCGTAGGTTTTCTCGATGGCGTGCTTGATGGCCGCGATGGCTTCGTCGGGAGGCATCACGCCGCTCAGGGCGAAGTAGCAGGTCTGCATCACGGTGTTGATGCGGTTGCCGATATTGGCGAGGCGGGCCACCGCGATGGCGTCCACGACGTAGAACTTCAGCTTTTTCGCGATGATGACGGCCTGTACCTCGCGCGGCAGCCGGTCCCACACCTCGTCCGGGCCATAGGGGCTGTTCAGGAGGAAGGTCGCGCCGTCGGCTGCGTTTTCGAGTACGGGGTATTTCTCGACGAAGTTGAACTGGTGAACGCCGATGAAGTCGGCGTGGCGGATCAGGTAGGCGCTGTGAATCGGACGCGGGCCGAAACGCAGGTAGGAAACCGTCCGCGCGCCGGATTTCTTCGAGTCATAGACGAAGTATCCCTGCGCGTGATGCTCGGTTTCCTCGCCGATGATCTTGATCGTGTTCTTGTTGGCCCCGACCGTGCCGTCGGCGCCGAGTCCCCAGAAAATCGCGCGTTCGACGTCCGCTTCCTCGATGTCGAAGGTGGCGTCCACGGCGAGGCTCGTGTGGGTCACGTCGTCGGTAATGCCGATGGTGAAATGGTTCTTCGGCTTCGGTTTCGAGAGTTCGTCGAAGACCGCCTTGACCATCGCCGGGGTGAATTCCTTCGACGACAGACCGTAGCGTCCACCGGTGACGCGCGGACGGAATTCCTCGACGAGGTCGTCCGGGTCATACTCGCTGAGGGCGGTCACGACATCCTGATAGAGCGGTTCGCCCGCCGCGCCGGGTTCCTTGGTCCGGTCGAGCACGGCGATGCGCTTGACCGTTTTCGGAACCGCCGCGAGGAAATGTTCGACCGAAAACGGACGGAACAGCCGGACTTTCAGCAGGCCGACCTTCTCGCCCCGCGCGCGAAGGTACGCGACCGTTTCCTCGACCGTTTCGCAGCCCGATCCCATCGCCACGAGCACCCGGTCGGCGTCTTCCGCGC
>JAAFHI010000768.1 GCA_013298335.1 Actinomycetota bacterium | reverse complement strand
TGGCTACTGGCTACTGACTACTGGCTACTGGCTACTGACTACTGGCTACTGGCTACTGACTACTGGCTACTGACTGCTGGCTGCTGGCTACTGGCTACTCTCTTCCGCGAGCCGTCGAGCAGGATGTCGAGCAGCCGGTCGATGAGCCCTTCGCGTTCGACGAACGGAAATCCAGGCTGCGAAATGAGCAGCGAGGTCATGCCGTGCATCGCGGCCCAGAGCGCCTGACTGGTGGTTTCGAGGTCGGCCTCGGCAAGATGGCCGTCTTTCATGGCAAGGGCGATGGCGCGGCGGAGGTTGTCGAAGCACTGAAACCCATATTTTCCCTTGAATTTCTGCCGCTCGGAATCGAATGCCCCCTCATCCAGCACAAACACCAGCAGGTAGTGATTCGGATTGTCCAGCCCGAATTCGATGTAGGCCCGCAATCCCTGTCGCAATGCCACGAGGCTGTCCGGCTCCTGCTCGGAAATCGTCCGCAACTCGGCGTCGAGGCCCGTAAAGGTTTCTTCCAGAAGGGCATCCAGCAGTTCCGACTTGTCGCTGAAGTAGGAATAGATGGTCGCCGGTGAATACTCGATTTTCTCCGCGATCTTGCGGATGGAGGCGTTTTTGTAGCCTTCGTTCACGAACAGGTCGCGGGCCGCGTCGAGAATCATCTGCCGGAGACTTTCCTTGTGCCTGAGTTTGCGTGCTTCAATGCCCATTGCTTCCTCACAACGAAAAATTACTGAACAGTGTTCAATCTTCCAACCACGTTTTCCGAACTTTCTTCAAAAAATGCCGAGGGAATTCTCTATTTCACGATAAAACCAAATCTATCAACATTTTAAAAATTCTCAATTCTGAATTCTCAATTGTCAATTTTCCCCGTCTTGGGTATCGTGCCGAGCCATGCCGCTTCTCGTCGTCGAAAATCTGGAAACCCGCTTCCCCACCCGCGCCGGAGACGTTCCGGCGGTCAACGGCGTGTCGTTCACCATCGAACAGGGCGAAACGCTCGCGCTCGTCGGCGAATCGGGGTCGGGAAAATCCGTCACGGCGCTCTCGATTCTCGGCCTCATCGCGCCGCCGGGACACATCGCCGCGGGGCAAATCCTCTACGACGGCAAGAACTTGCGGGAAATGTCGAAGGAGGAACTGCGGGCCATCCGCGGGTCGGAAATCGCGATGATCTTCCAGGACCCGATGACCTCGCTCAATCCGGTTTTCACCATCGGCGAACAGATCGCCGAAGCCGTCCGGCTGCACACCGGCCTGCCGCGCGCGCAGGCGTGGACAAAAGCCGTCGAATCGCTCGAATCGGTCGCGATTCCCGATCCCGGACGCCGCGCGAAGCAATATCCGCATGAAATGTCGGGCGGGATGCGCCAGCGGGTGATGATCGCGATGGCGCTCAGTTGCGAACCGAAACTGCTCATCGCCGACGAACCGACCACCGCCCTCGACGTGACGATTCAGGCGCAGATCCTCGAACTCATCAACCGCCTGCGCATCGAACGCAATCTCGGCGTCTTACTGATTACCCACGATCTCGGCGTCGTCGCCGAAACCTGCGACCGCGCCGCCGTGATGTACGCCGGGAAAATCGTTGAAAACGCGCCGGTTACGCGCCTTTTCGCCGAGCCGAGCCACCCCTACACGCGCGGCCTGCTCGCGAGCGTCCCGCGCGTGGGCCGAAACGACACCCGCCTTGCCACCATCGAAGGCATGGTTCCGAAACTGACGAATCTTCCGCCCGGCTGCGCCTTCGCCCCGCGCTGTCCCGAAGCCGAGGCGAAATGCCGGGAAGGCGTGATTCAGCTCGTCACGCTCGATAAGCCGACGAATCACGTCGTGCGGTGTGTCCGGCGACCTTCAAAAGAGTAAAAAATCATGCGCGCAGGGTGCGCGCGGTCCAACGGGGTCCAATTCAATGGGCGTCGGCGACGGTGAGGGCGACTTCCTGGCCGAAGGAAACTTCCAGCGTGTGGCCGTCCGGGTCGCGCAGGAACGCCCAGTAGCCCACCGGCGGGGGCGATTGCGTCGGGCCGTCGAGCAATACACCCTCTTCCCGCGCCAGATCGCACAGCCGGTCAACTTCCTCGCGGGTCGCGCAGGCGACGCCCATGTGCGCCCACGGACGGAGCGGGGCGTTCACCGTCTCCAACTTGATGAAAACAATCACGAAAGGGCGCGTCAGATCGCTCATCCAGAGCGCTTCCCCGCCGGTTTCCTCGTCGCGCCGCCGGTGAACGACCTTCATCCCGGCGTACTTTTCATAAAACGCGATGGTGCGCTCGGGATCAGTGATTTCGAGCGCGATGTGCGTAAACCCCAGATCGGACATATTTTCCTCCCGTTGGACCGCGCGTTGGACCGCGCGCACCCTGCGCGCATGTCTTTTTCTTTGCTAAAAATCCCCGATGTTCCGCCGGTAGCTTCGACTGAGCGTCAGTTGTGTACCGTCGGCCAGCACCACCGTACAGTCGCCGTGGAAACGCGGCTCGATGCGGGAAATCCGTCCGGTTTGAACCAGCGTGGTGCGGTGAATCCGTACGAATTTCTCGGGATTGAGCTGAGATTCAATGCGGGAAAGCGTTTCGCGGATGATGTGCGACTGTTTCCCGACGTGCAACCGGACGTAATTTCCTTCCGATTCGATCCAGTCGATTTCCTCGACCCGTACGAAAAAAACCGTGTCACCCGACCGGACGACAATCCGGTCGAGAAACTTCGGCGGCGATTGCAGTTCTTCGAGACAGGCGAGAATCCGCCGGTTGACCGTGCTTTCGCGCTGGAGCGCCACCTGCCGCTTGACCCGCTGGACCGTTTGCCGAAGTCGCTCGCGGTCGAGCGGCTTGAGCAGGTAGTCGAGGGCGTGCGCGTCGAAAGCCTTCAGCGCATATTGGTTATAGGCCG
>JAAFHI010001090.1 GCA_013298335.1 Actinomycetota bacterium | reverse complement strand
CAAATTCGAATTTCAGGGCGCCGAACATCGGCATTACGCCATTTGTCTGGAGTGCCACCGCAACATCCTGCTCGACCTCTGCCCGCTCGAATCCATCCTCAACTCGCAGGCGCTCAAGCAGCAGTTCTCGGTCGTCAAGCACGCTTTCGAGATCTACGGCTACTGCGCCGACTGCCGCCCCGAAGGCCCCGCCCACGCCTGATTCAATCCGATTCCTTTCTTTTTCTCGCTTTTCCCTGTGTGTTTTCATACATTGGGGTGAGGTGGAATGACCGGCATCTCTGAAACCGGAAAAATTCCCAATTCTTTGACTTCAAATTGAAACGTCACGAACGCTCGGGAAGCGCGGTGAAAATCCGCCACTGCCCTCGCAACTGTAAACGGCAACGAAATCCGCCCCAGTCCGTCACTGTTCGACCACCTCGAACGGGAAGACGCGGAGAGTAGGCTTGAGGCCGCAAGTCAGGAGACCGGTTCGGGACGTGTCCACCCCCAATTTCCGCGAAGGGCGGAATGAAAGGACTCCGAACCCCCATGTTTTCAAAAATTCTTTCCCCCGTGCGCCTCGGCGCGCGCGCGTTCTGCTGCGCCGTACTCCCGGCGCTGCTGGCATGTCTTTTTTCCGGAATGGTTTGCGCGCAGTCAGGCGCGTCCGTTTCCGGCACGGTCGTGGATGCCCAGAGCCGGCCACTCGCCGGGGCTTCCCTCAATCTGATCGACCGCACCACCCGGCAGCGGGTTTCAACTTCAACCAATCAGGACGGCGGCTATCGCTTCGACCGTCTCGCGCCGGGCGAATACCTCCTCACCGTCGAGGCCGCCGATTTCTCGCGGGCCGTCCGTGACCTCAAGGTGGTCGCCGGAAAGGCCGAAACCCTCGATATTTCACTGGATGTGGCGGGCGTGGCTGCCGAAGTCGTCGTCACGGCTTCCGGCACGGCCCAGACCGTGGACGAAACCTCGAAGGCCGTGACGGTCGTGACCGCCAACGACATCGCGCTCCGCAACGAATTTTCGCTCGCGGAAAGCCTGCGCAACGTGGCGGGACTGCGGGTGCGCCAGCAGGGTGGCCCCGGCGCGCTGACCTCGATTCAATCTCGCGGGCTGCGTCCGCAGGACACGGCGGTGCTGGTCGACGGACTGCGACTGCGCGACGTGACCGGCATCAGCGGCGACGCGACCAGTTTTCTGAGCGAACTCTTTGTGGTGAATACCGACCGGGTTGAAGTGCTACGAGGTTCCGGTTCATCACTGTACGGGACCAACGCCCTCGGCGGCGTGATCAACGTCGTGACCGATCAGGGCGGCGGACGTCCGCGCGGCGAAGTGCAGATTGAAGGCGGCACGCTCGGGCTGTTTCGCGGTCGGGCCCAGACGGCGGGCGGATTTTTCTCCGACCGGCTCGTCTACAGCGGCGGACTCGCCCATTTGAACGTCACCGACGGCATCGACGGCGACAATCCGACCCGTTCCTGGAGCGGCCAGGGCTACACCCGCTTCGCCTTCACGCCGAACATGTCGCTTTCGGGACGGGTGTTCGGGAATACGTCGTTCGTTCAGCTTTTTGCCAGTCCGCTGATTGCGCCCGGCGCGGCGATTCCGCCGACCGGAATCGTCAACGCGGTCCCACTGACGCTGACCCAGCTTCGGGCGTTTGAAACAAACCGGTCCTTTGCCCTCGGGAACGCCAATCTCATCTCCGGATACGCCGACCGGACGAACCGGCGGGATTCCGGGTTCGTGACCGGGGCGCTCGTGTTCGCGCACCGCGTCAACGACGTTCTCGGTTACCGGGTAAGCTGGCAGACGTCGCGGACCGACCGGGATTTCAGCCGCGGACCAAGCATCGTCACCGTGCCGGACGCCTTCATTTTCCCCCGTGAATTCAACGATTTCTCGTCATTCAACGGGCGGACCGACATCATCAACGCCTCGGCGGACATTCGAATCGGTCGCCATTCGCTCGTTTCGGTCGGTTATGAATTCGAACGCGAGGGCTATGCCA
>JAAFHI010000071.1:1743-9454 GCA_013298335.1 Actinomycetota bacterium | reverse complement strand
CATCATTTCACGACGACGCGGGCGGAGGCCCCGCGACCGAAGGTTTCCGCGTGGTACATCTCCTCCGCTTTCGGCGGCGGAACGATGAACTCGCCCGGCGTCGTCGCCCGCACAAAGTAGGTCAGCACGTAGGTCCCGTCCTCAAGCCGGGTCGTGAACGCCTCCGCGCGGTCGTCGCGCAGGGCGAGATGGTCGTACCACGGGCCGAAACCGCGAAACCACCAGTTATCGGGCAGCACCGGCGCGGCGTCCGCGTTCTCCGGCGGCGGCGGTTCGGTCCCCTTCAGGGTGGTATTCAGGGTTTCGAAACCGCCTGGCAGCGGATCGGACAGCGCGACGTGTACCCGCCGCGAAATGGCCGTCATCGTCACCGTGACCTTCACCCGCGATCCGGCGCGGACTTCCCACGTCCCGTCGGGCCGCCGCTTCACGTCCGCCGGGTCGTCGGCCCCCTCGTAGGACCGGGTCACCTCGAATCCGGCGTCGAGCGGGGCCAGCACGAGGTTTTGCGGGGCGTAGCGCATTCCGATCCGGTAGTACATCCGGCCAGGACCATCCTTCGCGAGCGTCACGTCCTTCGCGTCGGGCGGGACCATCCCGAACGGAATCGCCGTCTGTCGCCGCTCGGTCGTCCGACCGAGAAACCGGCTTTCCGAGGCGAGCCGTTCGCCGACCCACGCCCGCGCGGTAAAGCCCGGCGGGTCCTTTTCGTAGGTTTTGAAGTAGCGACCGAGGGCGAGCAGGATGAAGACGTTTTCCTGCGTACTGCCCCACTGACCGGCGACGCGATGCCCGAGCAGGCCGCGCACCAGTTTCGGAATCAGGTCGCTTGCCGGCGCGTCGCTCATCAGCGCGTCGAGAATCACGCCCTCCGCCCGGCGCTTCGAGCCGAAAGTGTGCCAGTCATCGGCGTCCGGTCCGTCGCCGAACTGTGCCGCCCCGGCAGTTTCGGTGATCCGGTTTGAAATGGTCTGGCGGAGCGCCGCGCGCGCGGCGGGTGCGCCGTTCGACTCGCTCAGAACCGCGAGCAGCCAGCCGAGGGACTCGCCGGAGAGCGTTTTCCCCGCCCCGACCGCGAGCCGCGCCGCCTTCGCCGGGTCGCGGTCGCCCATTTTCATCCGGACATAAACGGCGTAGGCCCCGATTTCACGGCGTTCGCGCGGGCTGTAGTCCTTGGGGATGTGCGCCTCGATGTTCTTGAGGTAGTTGAGGTTGGCGGCGATTTTCGCGTCGAGTTCGGGATGCTTGAAGCCCGCCGAGCGAGCGAGTGCGAGCGCATGGCCGACGTGGGCGCTCACGAACGGGTCGGCCTCGCGGGAATCGGGCCAGAGCCGGACGCCGCCGTCCGACCGGAAGCGCCCGAGCAGCACCGCGATTTCCTGATCGGTATCCTTTTTCAAAACTTCGGGCGCGGGAATGCCTTCCGCCTTGAACTCGCGCAGCACGTCGCCGAGCGCGGCGACGGTGAGAATCCGCGAGGACAACTGCTCGCTGCATTCGAACGGGTAGCCGAGTTCGTACACCACGGCATCCGTCAGCGATTGAACCTCGGTGGACGACGTCGTGATGTCGAGCGCGCCGAATCCGGTGACCGCGTCGCGCGGCAGGGCAATCGGCTGCACCGTCGCGCCCGCGTCGAGTTCGCCGTAAACCGCGAACGCCTCGGTGGTTGCGGGCGTGTAGACCGGAATCGTCACCACGGCGGCATCACCGCTGGCGCGGCTCGCTGTCCGCACGACGAACACCGCCTTCCCGACCCGGTCGGTCGCCACCGGGAACCGCACTTCCACCCGGTCGTTCGCCGGAATCGTGATCCGGCGTCCGCCGCCTTCGGGCAGGGCCGCGTTGGTCGCGCGGACGGCGATCGTGACCGTCTGCGGCGCGTCGTTGAGGTTCTGGACGACCACCGGAAGTTCGCACCGGTCGCCGAAATTGAGAAATCGCGGCGGCGAGGGCCGCGCCATCAGCGGCAGGCGCGCCGTCAGGTCGGTTTCGAAGGTCCCGAACCGGCGTTCGCCGCTCGCGGCCACCGCCATCACCCGGTAGCGGGTCAGATTGTCGGGAACTTTCACTTTGACCGTCGCCCGCCCGTCGCCGTCGGTCTTCACCGTCGGCGAGAAATTCGCCAGCGGGTTGAAATCGCTGCGCAGCACAACCGGCCTACTGCCGGACTCACCACCGGATATACCTTCGTATTTTTCTCCCCGCCTTGGCTCGGAGGATTTTTCCGGTGACGGCGCGGCATCCGCCATATACGCGAGGCCTCCCGGAAAGCCGCCATAAGGGACTCAGCGCGAAAAAGAGTCCCTATGCTACCGTAGCGCCGCCTTAAAGTTTACCCAAAAGGGGGCGTGGGAAGTGGCGGGTCAAGGTGAAGCGATCACGGAGAAGATGCGGGAAGTGATTCTGGACGCGGCGCGCAGGTTGACGGGCTGGAAGCGTCGGGCGTTTCAGGCGAAGGTGGCGGCGGAGTACTGCGGCGGGAGCGCGCGGAGTGCGGAGCGGGAGTTTGGGTGGGGTCGGCGGACGGTCGAGGTTGGGTTGCACGAGGCGCGGACGGGAATCATCTGCATCGACAACTTTGAGGCGCGGGGCAACAAGCGGGCGGAGGTGCGTGACCCACGGCTGGAAGCGGACATCCACGCGTTGCTGGAAGGCCACAGCCAGGCCGAGCCGCGGTTGCGGACGCGGCTGGGGTATACGCGGATCACGGCGCGGGCGGTACGCAAGGCTTTGATTGAGGAGAAGGGATGGGATGCTGCGCAGGTGGCGAGCGAGCGGACGATCAGCGACATTCTGAACCGGCTGGGGTATCGGTTGCGGTCGGTTCAAAAGACGAAGCCCGAAAAAAAATAGCCGCGACGGACGCGATCTTCGAGAACGTGGCGCGCGTGAACCAGGCCGCGGACGCCAACCCGAAGGCGTTGCGGATCAGTATCGACAGCAAGGCGGCGGTGGCGGTGGGCGACTTCAGCCGGGGCGGACAAAGTCGGGTATCGGTCAAAGCTTTGGACCACGACATGCAGTCGAAGGAAAAGTTGATTCCCTTCGGCATTCTGACGCCGAAAACCGGTGCGTTGGCGATTCGGTTCGGGAGCAGTCACAAAACGAGCGATTTCGTGGTGGATTGCCTCGCGGCGTGGTGTGAAACGAACAAAGAGCACCTCGCCGAAGTGGATGAACTGGTCATTGATTGCGACAACGGTCCGGAGAGCAACGGACGGCGCACCCAGTTTCTCAAGCGCCTGGTCGAACTCGCGGATCTGACTGGGAAACGGATTCATCTCGTGTACTACCCGCCCTATCACAGCAAGTACAACCCGATTGAACGCTGCTGGGCAACGCTTGAGCATCACTGGCGCGGGACACTGCTTTCAACCGCCGAGAAAGCAGTCAACTGGGCCAAGACCATGATGTGGAAGGGACTCAATCCGACGGTCACGCTGTGCCGCAAGACCTACGACAAGGGCATCCGGGTCACCGGGCAGGCGATGCGCGACATCGAGGCCAGATTGTCCCGACACCCGCAACTCCCGAATTGGGACATCGTGATTGAACCATTTCAAGGGGTATAGTTTTTCACGCTATGTCCCTAAACCCCATCTTCCATTGACATTGCACTTGCACCCGACCTGGTGACGGCGTCTTTTTTATACAACTGGCCAACCAGCGTAAGCCGAAACGGTTCGCCGGTTTTCTGCCCGCCATAGGCCACCTGGTCGCGCAACCGGCCAATCATCACGTTCAGCATCCGTTTCGGGTGAAAAAGCGCCACCGGATCGGCCAGTTTGTAGCCGGTCAGCGCGAGCACCGATTCATCCACCACGACGAGCGTGACACGACCGTCGGTAACCGGTCGGCCATCGGCGTCGGTCACCGTCACGTCCACCGTTGTTTCGCCGCCGGGACCGACGACTTTCTCGCGCGGCGTCGCCGCCACCGTCAGCGTCCGCGACCGTGGTGGAATCTTGAGGTTGACCGAGGCGGTTTCGGGCGCGGATGCCCCTTTTCCATCGGGACCGCGCGGCGGCGGATTCAGCGTCAGCGAAACCGTGACGTTCGGCGTCCATTCCTCGCGAATCGGAATTTTGATCGTGTCGAGCTTCCCCTTCATCGTGATGATTTCAGAGGAGATGATGCCGTCCCGGCAGATCGTGACGAGGCCGGTGCCGTTTTCGAACGGCGCGGAAACGGTGAGATTCGCCGTTTCCCCCGGACGATATTCCCGCCGGTCGGGGACGAGCGTCAGCTTCTGCGCGTCGCCACCGCCGACCCACACCCGCAGGCGACTCACCGCCGGGCGTCCCTTTTCGTCCGCCGTCACCGCCGTCACGCGGTAGATGCCGTCGCCTTTCGCCGGAAATGACGCCGTCAGCGGCGCGCCGGTCGAAACCAGTTCCGTTTCCATCGGATCGGTTTCGATTTCCTTCATCCGTCCGCCGACGAATTTCTCGACCAACCGCGCGAACCGCAGCCGCACCGGCGCGCCCGCGACCGGCTTTCCGGCCACGTCGGCGACGATGACCTCCACGCCTGCCGCCTCGCCCGACGGGACGAACTCGTTCTTGCGCCGCAATCCGACGTAGCTGGCCGACGGATGCACCAGAAGCGTCCGGGTCGCCGAAAAGGTCTGGCGATTGACGTCCTGAACGGTCGCCGACAGGGTAAAAACCGCCGGACGCACCGGCGCGAAACGGTCGAAGTCGAGTTTCAGCGTATGTTTGCCGTCACCGTCGGTTCGTCCGGTGAAGTTCTTCGGTTTGAAATCCGGAGCCCGCCCCCGGTAGTACCGATTCGGAGCAAACTCCGAAAAACGCTCGAAAGAATCCGTTTCATCCTCCAGCCACCACCAGCGGCGTTCCTCGCCAAAGGTAAATCCTTCCCAGTTCGGCGGACGGAAATCGGACGCCTGCGCCGAAACGTTCCATTTCGCCTCGGAATCGGCGAGTCCGCCGCCAGCGAGATAGGCCGCCCTCGCCGTCACGGTCGTCGGTTCGTTCAAAAAGAACGGCCCGGCTTCCGGCGCGAGTTGTACCTCGAATTCGGGGCGCCGGAATTCCTCGATGCGGAATGAATGGGACGTATTGTAAGCCCGCGACGGAAACGAATCGTTTGAAAGATAGAACTGTACCCGCCCGCCACCGATGTTCGCGGTTTTCGGAAGGTGAAACGCCAGATCGAACCCGTACGCATCGTCGAGCACGGCGCTGCCCTTCCCAATCGAATTGTTGCGACCGTCGAAAACCTCGTAGATGACGGATTTATCCGAAAGATCGGGCTTTGAAACATCGCCGGACGGCCCGCCGCGGATGTTCCGAATCCATCCCTTGATGTGAACGTCCTCGTCCGGGCGATAGAGCGCGCGGTCATCGAAGACGTACCACACGGGCCGGTTCACAATATTTCCGCTCGGCCACTGCGCCCTGAAGTCAGTTGCGAACACGCACACGGCATCGTCGCCGAGCGTCGCCGTGAGTCGCTGCCGCTGCCCCATCGGGACCTTCTCCAGCGAAAATGCCACCCGTCCGGTCGCGTCGGTAGTCACGACCGGCGCACCGTATATTCCCGGCGCCACCGACACCCCGGCGAGCGGCGCGCCGGTTTTCAGCGATGTCGCCCGGACAATCATCGTGTTCGCATCGGTCACGACATCCAGCCCGAGATCGGTCGCCGCCACCCACGTCATGAAAACCGGCGCTTTCTCACCGCGATAACTCGGTTTGAAATCAAGCGGTTCGCACGAGACGACGAGGTTTCCATGCCCGCCCGGCAGATACGGCGCGAGGTCAACCGGTGTCACGACCGGCTCGTTCGGGGTTTTCGCAATCGGCACATCCGTTGTGGCCACGATTCGCCCCGGCATGATTGCCTTGAGGACATCGACTCCAGACCGTTCCTCGAACTTTATGCGGTCCGTCGCGGAGACGGCCCGCACCGTCAGCCGAAACCGGGTGTAATTCAGGCTTTCGACCTGAATCCGGGTCGACGTGAGCGGGTCGGGAATGGTCAGACCGCCATTCGGGGCGGAAAACATCTGCCCGAAATCGCCGGTCCGAATCACGACCGGCGCGGTGGGGCCGAGTTTCTGGCCGTGAATATCGCGGAGGTCGGGCGACAGTTTTACGGTATAGGTCGTCCGCGCTTTGGCCCGGCTCCGGAAATACAGGTACGACCCACTTGGGCCAACCGTCAGCCCGACCGGCGACGGTTCGACCGTCACCAGCGATTCCGTGAAGGTCAGCGGATCAAGCTGGTTCGAAAAAGAAATCGTCCACGCGTCGGGCGACTGCCCCGACCCTTCGGTTTTGACGACCCGCAGCGCCCCGGCGGTCTTGAATTGAAAGGTCTGAGCGGCGGGCGTCCCGCGCGGCCCTTCCGCCGAGGGCGTCCCCGCCGGGAGCGTCACCCGGACCGGTACGCCCTTCGCCAGCGGCGCGGTGAAGCGAAAGGCAAATACACAGCCCTGCGGCTTCCGCGTCATCCGTTCGGCAATGTCTTCATCGGCGGCGATTTCCTCCGCCGTCGCGGGCCGCAACGTCACCGCCGCGCCGCCCGCCGTCGCCCGAAGGGCTTTTGCCACAACATTTGCGTCCATTTTCTGATCGAACCGGACGAACACCAGCGGCTCGTTCGAAACGTCATCACCTTCCGGCGACGTTTCCTCGAATTTCGCGGGCGGCGTCGAAAACCGCCACGTCGCCTCGGTCGCGAGCGTGCCGCCGACCGCCGACCGCGTCCCCGCCGCAACGCGCAATTTAAAATCGGTGGCTTTCGGAAACGCCCCGCCGGTCGGTTCGAAGGCGGCGGTGCGCGTTCCGAGCCAGCGCCAGTGGCCGGGCACCGCCGGGACGAGTTCCACCGGCGGCGGCATGGCCTTGAGTGTGTCGAGATCGGTCACCGGGACCATCGGTTGCGAAAAAGTGACCGCAATCTGCTTCGGATTCGGCGTTTCGCCGGTCGGGCCGTACCGCGTGACCGTCAGTTTCGGGTCGGGCGCGACCGCCGGACGCGGCGCGACGGCGGGCGGAGGAAAGGCAGCCGTCACCGTCGCGCCCGTCCTCGGGGGCGGGGACGACGCGGGCGGAAACGCAAAGTCGGGCGCTTCCTTCGCCGCCGCGATTTCGGCTTCGGTCCGTGGGACGCCTTCGAGCAGCGCCTTCGTTTCCGATTCGGGAAGCCGCTCGGCGGCGGCGGGCGCGGGCGGCGCGGGACGCGGAGGCATCCCGTCGCTCAACCGGAAGAGGATTTCGGGCTTCTGGTCATCAGCCGGAAACGCCGGGCGCGGAAACTGTTTCCCGCTCACCGGCACCGGCGACGGACGGGAAACCAGAAAGCCGACGACACCGACACAGACGGCCAGCGGAAGCAGAAAGCGGAGCGCGAGACGGGAATTCATGGTGAATCAACCGACGGGAAAGGATGGCAATGTACCGATAGGGTGCATTGAAGCGCAAACCCGGCTTTCGGTTCCCGAAAATTTTCATTGGAGGCCTTGGACCGCGCGCATCCTGCGCGCATGTTTTTCCAAAATTCCGCAATTCTTCTCAAATACCGGCAGCACGTGGAAATTCCATAACCCGCGTGCCGTGAACATGAATAAAAGAAGAAAAAGCATGCGCGCAGGATGCGCGCGGTCCAAGGCGCGGTCCAACGGCAAAAAAGGTTGCATCAAACCTCTCGGCGGCAAACATGCACCCGCCCGCTACCGCAG
>JAAFHI010000071.1:0-1733 GCA_013298335.1 Actinomycetota bacterium | reverse complement strand
GGACTCATCCTTCATCCCGCATCCTTCTTCTTCATGCCCTTCCTGACCATCCTCGGACTCGTCGCCGGCCTGTTCACCACCTTTTCCTTCGCGCTTCAGGTCTGGAAATGCTGGCGGACGAAATCCGTCGGCGACATTTCGACCGAGATGTACGTCGCGTTCGCCTTCGGCGTCGTCATGTGGCTGGTGTACGGCGTGGCCCTGAACAACCTCCCGCTCATCGTCTGGAATGCCATCACGCTGTTTCTGGTCATGATGATTCTGTGGATGAAGTACCGATACTCGCGGGACTGAAGTCTGGGGAGTCTGGGGAGTCTTGAGGGTCTTGGGAGTCCCGGAAGTCAAAAGACAGTCAAAGCGGGAAGATGACAGTTTGGGGTTCTTGAAAAAAACACCCGGCACGCGCAATCTTTCCGCGACTTTCAGGAACAAATCTTTTTCCGTCCGGGCCGTCTGGATTTTGCAGACTCCCGAGACGCCCAAGACTCCCGAGACGCCCAAGACTCTCAAGACGCCCAAGACTTTTTTCATGCCCGATCGTCCCGTCCCGAATGTTCCCCCGACCGTTTCGCCGGATGACAAAACGCTGGCGGAAACGGTTTTCGACACGCCGCCGACTTCAACCGGCGACGTGACGCGGGCGTTTACGGTGGACAATTCCTCGACGGTTACAGACGACTCGACGCTCAATTCGCGGACGAAAGGGCGGGCCGCGCCGGGAGACGAGCCGGACATTCTGCCGCCGGGGACAGTCATCGAGGGCAAGTACGACATTCTCGGCTGCATTGGCACCGGCGGCATGGGCAGCGTCTATCGCGCCCGGCACCGGACGCTCAATCGCGACGTCGCCATCAAGGTCATGAAACCGGACTACGCGCGCAACCGCGAAGCGGTGGAGCGGTTCAAGCGCGAGGCGCAGTTGTGCGCGATGGTCGAGCATCCCAACTCGATCCGCGTCTTCGATCACGGCGTGCAGGACGGCATGTGCTTCCTGGTAATGGAGTTACTGCACGGGCAGACGCTCGGCGACCGGATTTCCCAGCGCGGGGCGCTCCCGCCGGGCGAGGTCGCCGTCGTGGGCGAGCGGATTCTGCAAGTGCTCGCGCTGCTGCACCGCAAGGGGATCGTCCACCGCGATTTGAAGCCGGACAACATCTTTTTCGCGGTCGATCCCGATCAGGACGACGATGAGGAACTCACGGAAACCGTCAAACTGCTCGATTTCGGCATCGCCAAGCAGACCGACACGGCGGGACCGGTCACCAACACCGGGGCCATCGTCGGAACGCCGTTTTACATGTCGCCCGAACAGTGCGAAGGCAAAACGGTCGATAACCGGTCCGACATCTACAGCCTCGGCGTGATTCTTTTTGAAATGCTCGCGGGAAAACCGCCGTTCGGGGGGAGCAATCTGCTCGGCGTCCTGTTTCAGCACGTCAACAACCCGCCGCCGAGCCTGCGCGAGCGCGCGCCGTCCGTGCCCGAGGCCATGGTCGCGGTCGTCAACCGGATGCTCGAAAAGGCCCCGGAGCAGCGGTTTCAGAAAGCGTCCGAGGCGGCGGCGGCGCTCTGCGCGGCGGCGGGCATCGAGCGAGCGGCCAGCGGAATGACGCTCACGCCCGAAACCGCCGAACGGACCCAGCCGACGCAATCGGTGACCGCCACGACCCTCGCCCCGGTCACCCAGGAGACGACCTCCATCCCGCGACCGGACTACCGGCGCCGAGCGGCGG
>JAAFHI010000093.1 GCA_013298335.1 Actinomycetota bacterium | reverse complement strand
GGGGCTGACCCGGACAACCATTGGACGGCCCTCCAGTGGCTGAAAAACATTCGGGTCGCGCAAGGCCACAAAAGACATCGAGACAAAGGAAACCAATGCGTCATTCCCATTTTGGGGAATGGCCTGGAATTGAATGGAATAGGCGCCTTCCGAGGTTGCCAAGAATGAAAACCGGTATTCAAAAAACTCATTGCCGTCAATTACAACTGGTGATTCGGCAAACTGGGTGAATTTCCTGAAAACGGTCTGCCCGAGGAAAACAATCGCAACCCGCTTTCGAATATCATTGATCAGGGGCAAGTCCGAACGAACGATGATCGTGACCTCGGTCCCGGTCGTCACCGCTCCGGATTTTACGATTGGGTCTTGGCTTTCAGGCGCGAATTCGGAAGTGGAACGAGCCTTGATGGCTAATTTTGCAGGCTTGTAAAATTTTGGAGGAAGCGCGATATCCGTCCGATAGGCGGCGACTCCCGTCAAGGCCTGTACAAACTCTTGCGGAAGACTGCTGATCGGTGCAGCGGAACCGACACCAAGACGATTACTTTCCGCTTCGAAAGCGGTGACCTGAATGGTCGACTGCGTTGAAAGAGTGAGATCGAAAAGCCCAAAGACCCCGTCCTCCCCAGAAACTGAAACGACCCGACCTTTGTACCCCTGAGAGTCCGGGCTGCTGAGTTTCATGATTGCCCCGACTACTCCTGGGCCAATTACAGCGGTAGGTTGCGATTTTGACCAAACACGTCCGTGAACCGCCCGGACCGTGAACGGAGCGACAAAAACAAAGGTGACCGATCCCTGAAGGGCGATCAGGGCACTCGCAACGGTTACACCCAAAAAGGGCGGTGAGGTCGTCGAGATTCGTCCGTCTTGAAGAACTTTCCCTGTTGTCACGGTCTCCCATACATCAACCACCTCCCCGGAATCGGGTTCGGTGAACTTTCCGGGGCGAATCACGGCCACTCGGGCATCCGGCTGGAGTGAATTCTGGAACTGAACCTCAAGGTGAAGCGGTTTTTTCTGGGTGAATGTGCCTTCAAAGGCGATATCCACACCGCCCAGGATGGGAACTGAAGGATCGATATCCGGACCACGCGGAATCGGCAGATCAGCCTCGGCATTTCCTCGTGGAGAAAGTTTCAGGGCAACCTGTCCCTCAAAAGCGTCTTTGGGAATCGTCAGGGCAATTTTTCCGTCATCGGTCGAGATGGTCGCCGCGGCACTTCCAACTACAAAGTACCCATCATCGCGCCGGAAGGCATTTTGGGCGATTTCGTAGGCGTACCCTTCGGGGGAAATGATGCGAATGATGATTTCATCCCCGATATTTGCAGGAAGCTGAAGAGTGAACGAGCCATCCGGCAACGCAAAGGTGCTGGAGATACTGGCGGTAGTGAGGTTCAACGCTTGGATCTCGTACTGAACCGGGACCGATCCGGCGGGCGCGGAAATTGTTACCAGACCGTTTGAATCAGGTACGGAAAGACGTACCCGCTCGGGTCGCAAACGATTCGTCGGGGTAACAGCCGCCTGGGTCGTGAATTCGGAGACAAAGCCCGACGAAAGCGAATTGCCGTAAAAATCACGAATCGTCTGAAGCACTTCCAGTCGATAGGTCGTCGCGCTGTCCAAACGGTTTCGGGGTGTGAACGTGACCTTTCTCTGACCGGCCTGCACCGTCACGCTCCCAAATACGGGAGTGCCGTCTGGTTTGGTCAACTTGAAGGACGAGGGCGTGACCGATCCGGTGGAGACGGGCTTGCTGAATTCAATGAAAATCGGATTGGTCGTCACGACATCGTTCGCCCCGTTGGCCGGGGTCGAACGGATGACGGTAAAGGGAACCGGAGAGAGATCAATCGGAGGAACGACTACAACGGCATCCGGCGAAACCGAAACGGTGGCTCGTCCGGTCGCATCACTTGAAAACAGTATTGCACTGACTTCCGAATTCCCGTTGCCGGAATCGGATGGCCCAGTCCCGACCGTGATGAAGGTTCCACCTGACCTGGTTTGCGTCGAGAACTCAAGGGCGTCCGTGGTTACCAGTGCGCCGCTGACGGGCTGGCCGTTCTGGACGACCGTTCCCTTCAGGTAGCCGAAAGGCCGGTTGACTCGAAGGAAAACATACCGCCCCTTTAAACGGACTCCCGAAAGAAATTCATTGCCCGGAAGTGAAACGGTTGAAACGAACCTTCCGTTCAAAAGCTCCGCCTTGGCAACCACTTCCAGCCTTACCTTGCCGCCTGCCTCAAAGAGTCTTGCGACCATGACCCCAGAAGCCGTCTGTCCGAATGCCGGAACCGACAACCGGGCTGATTGACTAAGTTCCGTAACCCCAAAATCAACCTCGACGGCCGCCAGCAAATCCGATCCTGACGGAATGACTGCCGAAACGACATCGTTCGGGAGAGACAAAATCTGAATCGGCTGGGATGACGGCAACGCGCCGGCTGGGACTTCAACAGAAACCCCGTTGTTTCCGATTGATATGCCACCGCCGGTTCCGATGACTGTTCCGCCGGCGTTTTGCGGCGCGCGAACACCCAAATCAATCGTGGCCGAGAGCAGATCCTGAAGGGAGTAATTTGTTCGCAACGGTTTTACGACAAGTTGGCCTGAAACCGTTCCGGACGCAGCACCATCGAGCGCAGGGAAGGAATAAAGGACGATTTCCTGGCGGGGCCGCTGAACAAATTCGTTTCGGCCCTGATTGGCCAGACGATAGGTTTCGTCAAATGTGACTCGAAGGGAAATCCCCGACGGCAAGGGCTGCCCCGCTGGAACCGCTGTAACAGTCACCGCCGACTGGGCAGCCGGAGAAATCAAGGCCCTCGGAGGATTGGTCACGGCGGATGCCGCCACCCGCGACAGGTCGGAAATGTTCAATCCCACGGTTCCGAAAAGCTGAACATTGACCACCGGAGTTGGGGGCGTCGTAAGTCCCGAATCCGCGACCAGAAATGCAAACTGGCCATCGCTTTGAATATCCGACTCAAGCGAATTGTCCGAACCCGGCGTCAGGTTCGTCCCGATAACCTTCCACGAACCGCTTTCCGGTTCGAAATGGACCAGTACCACTCCATGTCCGATTGACGTCAGGGAAACCGAAGACTGCACCTTGAGTCTGGCCGGTAGCCCGAATGAACCGCGAGTCAAACCATTGGCTGTCCGAATATCGACAATGCCGCCTGGGATGGGCGACCAGCCAATCGGCAAACGATTCGCCAAAGCCTGCGGCGAAATCGAGGTGACCCGAATATCTGTCCCCTCGGAGTAAACACCCGCGGGAAGCGTCAGCGTTGTTTTCCCGGATTGATCGCGCGCGGTGAGCGGTGAAGCTGAAACCGTGTTCTGGTGACTGTCGATTGGTGTCAATCGAACATCCGGAATTTCACCGACCTGTCCCGGAAGGACATCCAGTGATCTCAGGGCCGGAACGTAGCCCGATTTTTCAAAAACCAGATTTCCCCGGGCGATTGAAGTTATGAAGGAATACTCACCGGTCTGGGCCGTTTGGCCAACGGTGACACCATCCCGCCTGACCGTTACATCCGGTAGCGCATACCCGGTCACTTCGTCGAAGGCATAACCGGTCACGCCAACCGGCTGGGAGACCGTTCCCTGTATGGTAGACGAGTCGGTCAGCCCGGAAAGTCCACGAACGGTCACCGTAACGACAAAGGTCGAACCGGGGGCGACATCGGAAGGAACCGTGAGCGGGAACGTGAAGGGCGATTGGGTCAAATTGGCGACGGTCGTACCATTCACCACGAATGAGGCGGAAGAAATCCCGCCTCCATCCGCGATATCGGCATGAATGTCGTAGGTCTGTCCGGGAGTCAGATTCGCTGGTAAACCAGAGAGGGAAACCGTGGGCCGACCTGAAACATACGTAAGAGTGACCGTGGAAGTGGTGGTTCTTCCTTCACTATCGGTCGCGGTTGCCGTGATGGTGTTCGGGCCTGAAGTCAAAGCCACCGAGGTCGAAAAGTTCCCGACCGAAACCGGTACGTTTTGCCCATTGACGGTCAAGGTAACCGGCAAATCGGATGCGCCGGACGTAACCGACCCGGAAACCGAAATCGGTGTTGCCGATTGAATGGAATTTGCAGATGGAGAAGTAATCGTAATCGTTGGCGGTTGCGGCGCAGTCTTCGTCACTCGAATGGTTGATTCCGAGAACCGTCCATTGGAATCCGTTGCTTTTACTCGAATTGTGTTCAATCCGTCCGTCAGGGCCAGATCCTCGAAAAGCCATTCTTTGGTGGTCGCGTTATAAAGGGCGGACGCATTGTTGACTGTGACTCCAGTGATGGTCGCTTCCGGAGTCAGGGCTGACGCTCTTCCCGATACCGAAATCGAGGTCCGGAAAGTTGTTCCGTTATCCCGCGGAGTCAGGACGACGACAAGGGGAGGCGCACCCACCGCTTGCCGGGTGATGGTGACGGAAGTCGTGGTCTGGTTGCCGGCGGTATCCGTGGCGATGACGGTGATGGTGTTCGATCCCACGGTGAGCGGGACGGTGACGGTCCAGGTTCCGTTCGCGATGGTCGCGGGCTGGCCATTGACGGTCACGGACGAAAGATCGCCGTCGGCATCCGAGGCCGAACCGGAAACCGTCAGCGTTGCTTCGGTCGTGGTTGTCCCGTTCGCAGGGCTCGTGATGGTGAGCGTCGGAAGGTTACCGATGGAGAGCGTAAAGGCGTGCGAGCCGGTGCAGCCATTGGCGTCGGTGGCCCGGACGGTGAAGGTGAAGGTCCCGGCGGCGGTCGGCGTCCCGGCAAGAATCCCCTGGGCGGAAAGCGTGAATCCGGCGGGCAGCGTTCCACTTGCGAGGTCGTAGTTGACGGGAGCGACCGCGCCCGAGGTGGTCACGGTCTGCGAATAGGCGGTCCCGACCGTCCCGGCGGGCAGCGTCGCGGGGGCAAACAGAATGGTCGGACAGGTCGCGACGGTGAGGGTCAGCGACTGACTGCCCTTGCACCCGTTGGCGTCGGTCGCCTCAACCATGATGGTGAAGGTACCGGCAGCGGCGGGCGTCCCGGAAAGACTGCCGGCGGGGGTAAAGGTCATGCCCTGGGGCAGCGCGCCTGAAGTGATGGCGTAGGTGTAGGGCGCGACACCACCCGAAGCAGTGATCGTCCGCGCGGGGTACGCCACCCCGGCGAATCCGCCCGGCAGGGTGGTCGGCGCGAGCGTGATGGTCGGACAATCGGTAATGGTAACGGTCAGCGCCTGCGTCCCGCTGCACCCGTTCGAGTCGGTCGCCTTGATGGAAAAGCTGAAGGTTCCGGCGGCGGACGGCGTTCCGGAGATGACGCCATCCGCGAAGTTCAAACCTGCGGGAAGCGTGCCGCTTTCAATTGAGAAAGTGTACGGCCCGCTTCCACCCGTCGCGGTGACGGTTTGGGGTTGGTAGGCCACACCCGCGAAGCCGCCAGCAAGAGTAGTTGGCGCGAGCGTGATGGTTGGACAGGCGGTAATCGAGACAATCAGCGCCTGCGTTCCGGTGCAGCCATTCGCGTCGGTCGCCTTGACCGTGAAATTGAAAGTCCCGGCGGCGGTCGGTGTTCCGGAGATGACGCCATTCGCGAAATTCAACCCGGTGGGGAGCGCGCCGCTCTCGATGGTAAAGGTATAGGGCGCGACTCCGCCCGAGGCGGCGAGCGTCTGACTGGCGTAGGCGGTTCCAGCAAAACCGCTCGGAAGGCTCGCCGGGGCGATTGAAATCGACGGGCAGGCGGCGGCGATGGTGAGCGTGAAGTTGGCCGTGCCGGTGCAGTTATTCGCGTCAGTCGCCTGAAGGGTGAAGGTGAAGGTCCCCGCCGCGGTGGGCGAGCCGGAAAGCGTCCCGTTGGCAAGCGTCACTCCGCCGGGCAGCGCGCCGGTCGTGACCGAGTAGGTATAGGGCGCGGTCCCGCCGGTGGCAGTGAGGTTTTGAGAATAGCTCTGGCCGACCCGACCGTTGGTCAACGTCGCGGGAGAAAGCGTGATGGTTGCGCAGGCCGCGCTCACCGTAATCGTGAAAGCCGCCGTGCCGGTGCAGTTGTTCGCGTCGGTCGCTCGAACCGAGAAACTGAATGTTCCGTTCGCGGTCGGCGTTCCCGAGATTGTGCCCGTGTTTGAAAGGGTCAATCCGCCTGGGAGCGCGCCCGACGTCACGCCATAAGAAAAAGGAGCGTTTCCGCCCGTCGCGGTCAGCGTTTGCGAATAGGTCTGTCCCACGCGACCGTTTGAAAGCGTGGCGGGATTGAGTGAAATCGTGCCGCAGGTCGGGGAAACCGTGACCGAGTAGTTGACCGTTCCCGAGCAGCCATTGGCATCGGTGGCGCGGACCGAAAATGAAAACGTGCCGTTCGCGGTGGGCGTCCCGGTGATCGCGCCCGCCGTTGAAAGCGAGAGTCCGCCGGGGAGCGTTCCCCCGACCAAAGCGAAACCGTAGGGCGCCGTGCCGCCCGAGGCAGAAATCTGCTGTGCGTAGACCGCGCCGGTCTGTCCGTTCGGAAGCGTCGCGGGCGTGAGCGCGATGGCCGGGCAGGCGGTGACGACCAGCGAAAGCTGCCGCGCGCCGGAGCACCCTTGGGCGTCGGTCGCCGTCACGGTGAAATTGAACGTTCCCGCCGTGGTCGGCGTCCCCGAAATGGTTCCATTTGAAAGCGTCAATCCACCGGGAAGCGCCCCCGATGTCACGCCATAAGAATAAGGAGCGGTGCCACCCGAGGCCGTCACGCTCTGGCTGTATCCAAGGCCGACCCGACCGGCGGGCAGACTCGTCGGCACAATCGACACCGTGGGACAGGGTGTCCCGCCGCCACCGCCGTTGTTCGCCGTAATCCGAAGGAGCGAGTTGCCGTTCATCAGCAGCCGGTCCGCCGCGACGTTGCCTTCGAGCAAACTGTTTCCGTTGATCGTGACCGTGCCGGTCGGCGCGGTCACCACACCGTAGAGGTTCACCCCGCCGTTGAGCGTCACGCCGCCGTTCGAGACCCGAAGCTGCACCTGCCCGGCCTGCCCGGTTGTCCCAACGTTGCCGTTCAACGACATGCCATTGCGGACCGTGAGCACGATGGGGCCGTTGACCTGAATCCGGCTGTTCCCGTTCAGGGTCAGGCTCTGGAAGTTGTAGCTCGTGGTCGTCCCCGCCGAGCCGAGCGTGAATCCGCTGCCGCCGTTCGCGATGAAGTCGCCGTAGGTCCCGCCCGGAATCACGTACTGCCCGACGTTGCCGTTGAGCGTGAGATTCCGAAGCGTCGCGAAATCACCCGCGCTTTGGCCCGCCGAATTGATGTTGACCGACCGCGTCCCAGTCGGATTCGGCGGCGCGGCCACCGTCGGCAGGGTCGCCGGATTGGTCCGGGTGCGGAGATTGCGCAGGTTGACGTTACCATTGAGGGTGATCGAGTACCCGGTCGGCGTTGCGCTTCCCGTCCCCTGAATAACCCCGCCGAACGCCGGATTTCCGTTTATGTTGACCGTCGGCGTGCCCGGAACCAGCAGGTCCTCGGTGGTGTACGACCCGCTGTTGAGCGTAAATGACTGCCCGGTCAGGGCCTGCACCGATCCCTCGACCCGTCCGTTCAGGGTCGGGGCCTGTCGCGACAAAGCCGGGCCGAAGCCGCTTTGGGCTGGGGCTAACGCAGTGTTGAGTTTTGAGTTTTCAGTTTTGAGTTCAGTCGGTCCCGGGATTGAAGTCGTCAACGGGACTGACTTTGCCTCCGTTGACCTGGCGCGGACAAAGTAGTTGGAAAGCGCCGCCTCGACCGGATCAGCCGGTTTTGTGGGTTCCGGTGTTGAAAAGAACGGCGTGCCTTTGGTTTTGACGTGGGCGGCGGCGGAACTGGGCCGCACAAGGCTGGTTTTCAAGGCTTTCGGGCGATGAACGCTCCGGACCGCCATCTCGCTCGGCCCCGAACCGGTCACCGTTCCGCCATTCATCACGACGCGGTCGGCGACGATCTGGCCCCGAACCTTTGCATTGCCTGAAAGCGTGACCGTCCCGTTCGGCGCGCGCAGCCAGCCGGTGATGGAGGCCGATCCGCCGAGGGTGATGCTGCCCAGAACATTGATCCGCGTCCGCTCGCTTCCCGCGATGGCGGCATCGGTCAATGAAACCGAACCGCCGAATGTCAGCGCGGTCGCCGGGGTCGCCGTGAGTGTTGCGCCAGCGCCGAGCCGGAGTGACGTAAACGAGTAATTCCCCGCCCCGAGCCTGAGCGTGCTTTTGCCCTGAACCGCAATCAGGCCGTAGTGGCCCGCGGGCAGGCGGATGTCCTTGCCCGTCCCTAAAATCGTGATGGAACGGATGGTCGTCCAGTCGAGGTCGGAAAGGTCTTCTTCCCCTGAAATCACGAGGTCGCGCGCGCCAGTCGGCTGCGAGAGGCCGGCAATGTCTTTCGGAAACGCGTAGCCATCGGCCCGCACCCGTACCTTGCCGGTCATAACGACGCCGTCGGCAAGCGTGACACCGTAAGGATTTCCGGCTTCCCCGCCCTCGTCGGCAATTCCGCCATGCGCGGACTTCGCCCCGAGCTTCACCGAGGGCATCCCCGAGACATAGAGATCGGAGGAGATTTTTGTCCCAACGGAAAAGGATTCTGCCGAAAGCACGCGAACCGATCCCGTCACGCTCCCGGCTTTGAGCACCGGGGCGTGGCGCGACACGACCGCCCCCGCCACGGACAGCCGGGGCAGCGCGAAATCATCAGGTTTGGTCGCGGTGGTG
>JAAFHI010000169.1 GCA_013298335.1 Actinomycetota bacterium | reverse complement strand
CTTCTGCTCCGGCGTGTGGTAGTAGATTCCCGACCGGTACTGCGTGCCCGCGTCCGCGCCCTGCCGGTTGAGCGACGTCGGGTCGTGAATCACGAAAAACACCTGAAGGATTTCGCGGAACGACACTTCATCCGGGTCGAAGGTGAGTTGAACCACCTCGGCGTACCCCGTGTCGCCGTTGCAGACCTGCCGGTAGGTCGGATTCGGAATATCGCCGTTGCAGTACCCCGAAACGACCTTCGACACGCCGCGCATCTCGACGTACACCGCCTCAAGACACCAGAAACATCCGCCACCCAGCGTGGCGACTTCGGTTCGATTGGACATTGGAAACTCCTTTGGGGAAGGTGTCGGGTTTCGGGTGTCGGGTTTCAGGCGGAAGCCAGTTATGAATTATGAGTGATGAGTTTTTGACAACAAACTGGTCGAGACTGTCCAGTCGCGTCCGAACGGGATCGCTTTCAACTCATAATTCATAACTCATCACTCATAACTGGTTTTACCTGAAACCCGACACCCGATACCCAAAACCTTTGGCATGATAAAAAGGCGGACCGTGACGATCCGCCTTTCGATTGAAACCGGTAGCGGCTCAGTTCTTCTGGCCGTAACGGACGATCTCGCGGCCCTTTTCGAGCATTTCGCGGTCCCAGACCATCCCGGCCCGGCTGTAGGTGGCAAGTTCAAATTCCTGCGTGAGTTCGATGCAGTCGGTCGGGCAGGCTTCGACGCAGAGGTCGCAGAACATGCAGCGCGACGTGTCGTAGACATAGGTCGCGAGCACTTTCTTTTTCTTCTTCTTGCCGTCTTCCATCACTTCGCGGTTGGCCGCGCCGACGCTGATGCAGTTTTCCGGGCAGGCCAGCGCGCAGAGATTACAGGCGATGCAGAGCGTGTCGCCGGTGGGCGGGTCGAGGTTGAGGCGGGGCGCGCCGCGGAAGCGTTCGCTGACCCGGGCGCGTTCCTCGGGATACATCTCGGTGTAGGCCCCGCGGTTCGGATTGCCGTAGTCGCGGGACTGGGTGAGGACCTTGGCCGTGTACTTGAAGGTCAGCGCGAACCCCTTCAGCAGGTCGAGCATGAAGAAACGGGAGAGCGTCTGTTTCCAGTTGCGTTGCGAAAGGATGGTGACCATAACGTTAAGAATCCTGAAGAAATCCGACTTCGGTTTGAGAATGAGGCATTCCGACTATACGATGCGCCCCTCCGGATGACAATTTTCCGCTCCGTCGGGACGCCGGTTCGACTGATTGCACGGCGAACTCGGCATGGAACTTGCGAATCGGAAACTTCACCGTTTCAAATCACACACATTCAGGAGAATTTCCAATGCGAAACCATATTCTCGCCGGATTGCTGGCCGGATCGCTCGGACTTGCGCTCGTTCCAGTAGCCGATCCCTTCATGTCGGAAGCCCGCGCGGCGGACAAAATCGACGAAAAGGTACAGGATCGCCTCAACGCATCCGCCAATGTGCTCCAGGAAATCATGGGCGCGCCCGACAAGGGCATCCCGCGCGACCTGCTGCGCGACTGCGCCGGCATCGTCATCATTCCGGGTGTCAAGAAGGGCGCGTTCATCATCGGCGGCGAGTTCGGGCGGGGCCTGATGGTCGTCCGTCAGCCGGATCGCAAGTGGGGTTCGCCCGGATTTCTGACCCTCGGCGGCGGCAGCGTCGGATTCCAGATCGGCGGCCAGAGCACCGACATCATCCTGCTCGTCATGAACCGCAAGGGCATCGAGAAACTCGCCGAAAGCAAGTTCAAACTCGGCGCGGACGCCTCCGTCGCCGCCGGCCCCGTCGGTCGGACAGCCAAGGCCAACACCGACGGCAAGTTTCAGGCGCAGATTCTGTCCTACTCGCGGTCGCAGGGCGTGTTCGCCGGAATTTCGCTCGAAGGCGCGACGCTCACGGTCGATGACGACGCCAACAAGGCCATCTATGGCCGCAAGGTCGCCCATACCGAAGTCGTCGAAGGCACGCTTCCCCGCCCGCCACAGGCCAGCCGGCTGTTCACGGTGCTGCGGCGATACGCCGGATAAAGGCAAGTCTGGGGAGTCTTGTGGGTCTTGAGAGTCTGGGGAGTCAAGAAGACTGACTGAACCGACTCCCAAGACCCTCAAGACTCCCCAGACTCCCCAGACTTCTTTATGAAAAGGATCTATCTCGACAACAGCGCCACCACCGCCGTCGCGCCGGAAGTGGTGGCGGCGATGCTGCCGTTTCTGACGGAGCATTTCGGCAATGCCTCGTCGGTTCACGGGTTCGGGCAGCGCGCCCGCGCCGCCGTCGAGGACGCCCGGCGGCAGATGGCCGACCTCATCGGAGCGCCTCCGCCATCCATTACCTTTCTGAGCGGCGGGACGGAGGCCAACAACCTTGCCATCCGGGGCGTGATGGACGCCTACGCCAGACCCGGCGCGCGCATCATCACCAGTACGTTTGAACATCCCGCCGTCCTCGCGCCGGTCGCCGCCCTCGAAGCCGAGGGGTTCCGCGTCACGCGCCTGCCGGTTTATGAGGACGGGCAAATTCGGATTGAAGATTTCGAGGCCGCGCTGACCGACGACACGGTGCTGGTGACCGTGATGCTCGCCAACAACGAGGTCGGCACGCTCCAGCCGGTTGCGGAAATCGGCGCGCGCGTCCGGGCGGCTCGCGAGCGAGGGCAAGTCATTTACTTTCATACGGATGCGGTCCAGGCGGTCGGCAAGATTCCGGTCGCGGTGAACGACCTCGGCGTGGACCTGCTGTCGATTTCCGGCCACAAGCTCCACGCGCCGAAGGGCATCGGCGCGCTGTACGTCAGGAAGGACGTCCGGCTCGTGGCGCAGCAACTCGGCGGACACCAGGAACGCGACCGCCGCGCCGGTACGGAAAACGTCTCCGGCATCGTCGCCCTCGGACGCGCTGCCGCGCTCGCCCGCGCGGAACTTCCCGACGTCATGCCCCGCCTGCGCGACCTGCGGGACCGCCTGGAAGATCAACTCGCGGAACGGATTCCCGGTTGTACGGTGAACGGCCTGCGCGACCAGCGCCTGCCGCACGTTTCAAACCTCCATCTCGGACCGCTCGACGGCGACAGCCTCGTGATTGCGCTCGATTTGCAGAGCATCGCGGTTTCGACCGGCTCGGCCTGTTCGTCGGGGTCAACCGAACCGAGCGCGGTGCTGACCGCGATGGGCTTTTCCCGCGAACACGTCAAAGGCAGCCTCCGCGTCAGCCTCGGACGCGACACCACGGCGGAAGACATCGCCTACGTCGCGGACGTGCTCCCCCGCCTCGTCGCCAAACGCCTCAAAAAGTAACCGTCCCTCCCTGACGGTCGGGGTTCCATACCCGTGGCCGGAGGGCGACGTTCATCCGACGGTATGGAACCCCGACCGTGAGGGAGGGTCACTTCTTTTCAGGGCATTCAGGAAGCACTTCGGCGACGGAGATCTCCGTTTGTCCAGGGCGGTAGTAATACAGGTGCGGGACGACCAGCACCCGGTCCGGTGAAACGCCGTACTGCTTCAGAATCCGCCGGACCGATCCTTTGAGCCTGGCGAGGTTCGGAACCCGCTCGCGAAACTCCCGCCGGACAAGACCATACGCACCGGGACGCGCCCGAAGCTGAACCGCCATCAGGCGCAGCCGTTTCGAAAGCGAAAATTCCCTTTCAACATCTTCGAATGTGAACTGGCACGGTTGCACGGCTTCCGTATGCGCCGGTATCGCCCCGCCTTTCGGGATGAACCACAGCTCGGTGGTCTCACCGAAGGCGGGAAATCGCGGCGGTGTGTCCGGGTTTCCATAAAAAAACGGATATACCTTGCGGGATGGCGGAAGAACGTCTTCACCGCTTTTTATTCGGAGGAAGAGAAAGGGTTTGGACGTCCGATTGAGGGGAGCCAAAGGCAGATTCGGCAGGAAAAGATTCGCGTTTGCCAGAGCGAGCGCCGCTGGGCGGTCCGAGCGCACGCGAAGCACAAACGTTCCTTCCTGTTTTTCACCATGTTCAAGATACGCGGCGAGCACTTCCGCGACGCACTCATAGTCATCGCAGGCCCGGTCAAAAACGACGCTATACGGCAGCGGCGGCTCTTCCTGCCCGTTCGCGACGCTGGCGAACGAATGAAGGGACAGCAGCAGACACAAAAGCGTCAGGATAATCAGGCGCCGCATGAAGAGACCTCTGTTTTGAGCGGTTTTTGACGGGGCGGTTATTCGGGAAGGATTTCGACAATGAAAATGCCGGTTCGGGCTTTTACAAAATCAACCGAGTAGGGGCTGACCAGCGCCCGGTCGGTGGAAATTCCGGCTCGCGCGAGCGCCGCGTTCATCTGCCTTTGAAGGTTTTTCACCGACGGCTTTTTCTCGTCCCCAAAGAAGCGCCAGACCACGCCGTACGCCGGGCGTTCGCGCAGGCGGTCGGCCAACATCCGCAACCGCTTTGAAACCGGCAGTTTGTCGTCCAATTCTTCCACATGAAACCGATTGGGCGTGACGGCTTCGGTATGTGACGGAAGCGCCGCGCCTTTCGGGATGAACCAGAGTTCGGTCGGTTCGCCTGATTCGATGGGCTCGCGAAAGATCACGTCGCGAGGAAACGACGGGGCTTTCGGGAGCGCAACAACCCCGGACTTCCGCCGTAGAAAGAGGACCGGATTTGTCAAACCGTAGAGTTCAGAAATCATGCGCGAGATCCCTGTGAGACGGAGATTCGCGTTTGCCAGCGCCAGCGGAAGTGGCCGGTCAGAGCGTACGCAGAGGGCGAACGTTCCTTCCGTGTCCCTCAAGTCCTGAATGAAGCCACCGACATATTCCTGAACGCAGTCGTAGCTGACGCACCTGCCGTCGTACACGCACAGAAGTTTCGCCGTTGGCGGTCGCGGCGGCGCGGTCTGTCCGCCCGCGACGCTCAGGCAGAGAACAATGACGAGCGTCGCGGCGGTCAGAAAGCGTTTCATCGCAGGGGTTTAAAAGGGCGAGAGCCCGGCGGCGGTGTTGTAGCCGCGATAGAGTTCGTTGAAGTCGCGGATGCTGCGTTCGAGGATCTGGTTGATCGTGGCGATGTCGGCGGTGTTGATAGTCAGATTGACCCCGTTCAAAAACGCCATGTAGGTATCGAGCGTCTTGACCTGCGGCGAGAGCAGGACGAGGTAGGTCCGCCGCCGGTATTTCGGCATCAGCGAACTGACGTGCCGCAGAATCATGATGCCGCCCTGATTCGGTCCGTCGAACTGCGGATCGAGAATCACCACATCCACGCGCGAGTCGCGCATGAGTTCGACTGCCTTGGCCGCGTCCTCGGCGACCGTCGGGCAGAACGCCGCCTGGTCGAGCACTTCCTGAATCCGGTTGAGCTGCTCGGGATCGGCGATGCAGAGCAGCAGTTGCCGCCGCTGCCAGTTCGCAATCGGAACCGGGCTGCCGTCGGCGTTGCGGTTCTGCCCGCCGGACAGCAGGGCGACGAGTTGAGCGAGTACATCGTTGTTGGCTTGCATGGATTTGGGTGCGCTCCGAATCGATGGGTCGGCTTTCTTCGGCGGATCCACCGTCATCGAAAACCGGCACTTCGGACAATTGACCTGAAAAGGTTTCTCAGGAAGGTTTTTTTCCTGAAGCGTGAACTTCGCGCGACATTGTTGGCAGGTGACTTGCATCGGGGGAAGGGATCAGGGGGCAGGAATCAGGGATCAGGGGGCAGAAAAAACCGGATTTCAGGTTTTGAGTGTTTGAGCGAAGGTCATTGCATTTCCACCCCCCATTCCCCAACCCCCATCCCCAGGTTTTACTGATCCCTGATCCCCGACACCTGATCCCTTTGGCTTCAGCGTTCAATCATATCCAGCATCGACGGGCGCGGGACTTCGCGCGTGGTGGATGACGGCGGCGGGACCGGGCGCATGCCGCCGAGCGTCGGATTGCGGAGCGCATCCTTTTCCTTCTGCTGACGGTTGATTTCCGCACCGCCGCCCCCGGCGAAGTCGCTCGACGTACCGAGGCCCGACAGGCGGAGCATCAGGTTGCTCTGGTTGGTCGCGAAGGCCACGCCGTCTTCCTGCGTGATGATGCCTTCGCGGATCATGCGTTCGATAACCTGGTCGAAGTGCTGCATGCCTTCGAGCGACCCGTCGTCCATCGCGTCGAGCAGCGACTTGCCGTCGCTTTCGCCCTTTTCGATGTATTCGCGGGTTCGGGGCGTCGCCTTGAGGATTTCGACCGCTCCGATCCGGCCCTTGCCGTCGGCGCGCGGAATCAGGCGCTGCGAAATGATGTAGCGGAACGCCTGCGCCAGCCGGACGCGGATGACGTGTTCTTCATTCTTGGGGAAGATGCCGATGATGCGGTCAACCGTCTTGGAGGCGTCCGTCGTGTGGAGCGTCGAGAAGACCAAGTGGCCCGTTTCGGCGGCTTCGAGCGCGATTTCCGTCGTTTCGAGGTCGCGCATTTCGCCCACCAGAATCACTTTCGGGGCCTGCCGCAGCGCGGCGCGCAGGGCGAGGGCAAAGCTCGGCGTGTCGCTGCCGAGTTCCCGCTGGTTGATGGTGCAGTTCTTGTGCGAATGGAGAAACTCGATCGGGTCCTCGATGGTGACCACGTGGTAGTACTTCTCGTGGTTGATCTTGTTGAGGATCGCCGCGAGCGTCGAGGACTTGCCGCTGCCGGTCGGACCGGTGAGCAGCACGATGCCGTTCTTGATGCCGGAAATGTCGCCGAGCTGCGGCGGCAGGGAGAGACTCTCGATGGTCGGCACTTCCGTCGGAATGACCCGCATCACGATGGAGATCGTGCCGCGCTGCGAGAAACAGTTCACGCGGAAGCGCGTCCGCGAGGGCAGGCTGTAGGAAATATCCACCGAACCGGTCTGGACGAGCTTTTCGGCGGCTTCCGGGTTTCCGGCCATCAAGGCCATCGCGATGATTTCGGTCTGGTACGGCGTCAGCGTGCGGAGGCCCTTGATGTCCACCGGAACGAG
>JAAFHI010000430.1 GCA_013298335.1 Actinomycetota bacterium | reverse complement strand
CATTCAACCGGTGACCGTCGAGCATTTCGACGTAATCGTACGCCGACTGCTTGACGATGCGCGGCTTGCTGCCTTCGGTGGGACCGACGCAGGCTTCGCGTTCCATCATGTCGAGAATCGCCGCCGCGCGGCCATAGCCGATGCGAAGCCGCCGTTGAAGCACCGAGGTCGAGGCGCGGCCCATCGTGACGATGATGCGCATGGCCTCGTCGTAAAGTTCGTCGCGCTCGCCGACACCCGCTCCCGCCGCTTCGACTTCGTGTTCGGAAAGCTGGATGCTCTCGTCGTACTGCGGCTCGCCCTGCTCCTTGATGAAGGTCACCAGCCGGTTGATTTCGGCCTCGTTCACGTATGAACCGTGAATGCGTACCAGCCGCGACGTGCCCGGCGGCAGGAAGAGCATGTCGCCCTGTCCGAGCAGTTGTTCCGCGCCGTTGGTGTCGAGAATCGTGCGCGAGTCAACTTTCGACGACACGCGGAACGAGATGCGCGCCGGGAAATTGGCCTTGATGAGACCGGTGATGACATCCACCGACGGACGCTGCGTCGCGACCACGAGATGGATGCCGACCGCACGCGCCATCTGCGCGAGGCGGGTGATGGCGGTTTCAACATCGGACGAGGCGACCATCATGAGGTCGGCCAGCTCGTCGATGACGATCATGATGTAGGGCAGTTTCGGCGGCGGACCGTCCGGGAAGCGTACCCGGTCGGTGCTGTTGCAGATTTCGCGGTTGAAGCCGTCGATATTGCGGACGCCGTGGCTGGCCAACTGCTTGTAGCGGTTTTCCATTTCGGTCACCGCCCAGTGCAGGGCGTTCGCCGCGCGCTTCGGCTCGGTGATGATCGGCGTGAGCAGGTGCGGAATGCCGCTGTAGAGTTCGAGTTCGACGCGCTTGGGATCGACCAGAATCATCCGCACGTCGTTGGCGGTCGCCTTGAACAGAATCGAGCAGATCAGCGTGTTGATCATGACCGACTTGCCCGACCCGGTCGAACCGGCGATGAGCAGGTGGGGCATGCGGACGAGGTCGCTCACATACGGATCGCCGTTGATGGTCTTGCCGAGCGCGACCGGCAGAAACGACGGCGTGCCCTGGAACTTTTCATTCTCGACGATTTCGCGGAAGTGGATGATTTCGCGCTTCGAGTTCGGCACTTCGATGCCGACCGTGGATTTGCCCGGCAGCCGGTCGATGCGGATGGATTCCGCGCGCAGGCCGAGGCAGAGGTCGTCCACGAGGTTTACGACGCGGCTGTATTTCACGCCCGGATCGGGTTTGAAGCCGAAGGTCGTCACGACCGGTCCCGGCTCGATTTCGGTAATCTCGCCGACGACGTTGAATTCCTTGCACTTCTCGGCGAGCAGGCGCGCGCGGTCGCGCAGCTCGTCGTCCGACTGGCTGAGCCGGGGCGGCGCGGGTTCGAGCATTTCGAGGTTCGGCAGCGCGTATTTCGGCAGCGCCACCGCGATCGGCATCTGCACCGGCGCCGACACGGGCGGCGGCGGCGGGGGAAGCGGGGCGCCGTGACGCGGCGTTTCCTGCCGCCGGACGATGCTCACACCCTCGACCATCTTCGCCACGACCGGATCGGCCTTGCGCGGCGCACCCTTTTCACCAGTGGTCGCAGGCGGCGTTTCGCGCTTGAAGACATTGTTTTCACCGCTGTTGCGGCGGGCGATGGCCTCGCGCGCGAGGCGGCGCGTGTCGAACGCATAGACCTTGCCCGATTCGTTGGCGGGCGGTTCTTCCGGCAGCGGCGCGTTTTCGAGACGGATTGCCTCGATTGAATTTTCGAAGGTGAATGGGCCATCCGCCGACGGCGTTTCGGACTGTCCGAGCGCGTCAATCGAATCGAAGACCAGTTCCAGATCCTCGTCCTCGAGTTCCGGCGCGGCGGTCTTCCCCGCCGGACGCGCGGAGGTCACCACCCCGAGGCTGTCGAGGCTGCTGCTTTTGTAGAGCGAGTCCAGGACGAACTGTTCGTTGCGCGCCTTTTCGGCGTCTTCCGAAACTTCGGCCACCGGTTCGGGCTTCGGCGCGGACTTGAACCATGACTTCTTCGGTGGTTTTTCAGCCGGGACGACCTCTTCCGCCTTCTTCGACACCGGAGCGGGGCGCGGCGTTTCGACCGCTGCCCGACGCGACGCGGGAACGTCCGCCGTCAGCGCCGGTTCCTCTTCGGAACGGGTAAAACGCGCCATGACCGATTCGCGCCACCAGACGGCAACCCGACCGAGCGGGCTTCCCGCGAGCCAGATGGCCAGCGACCGGCGCAGCGAGAACGACGTCGCCAGCATCACGCCGATAAAGGCGGTGACGATCAGCAGCAACCCCGTGCCCAGCTTGTTCAGGCCGCCTTCGAGCCAGCGTTCGACGAGAAAGCCGACCGCGCCGCCGGGGCGAATGCGATCACGATGGAAGGGAAATTCAGGAAAGAGGCTGAACAACCCCGCGACGGCGATGAACAGCAGTACCAGTCCGGCGACCCGGGCGACCGACAGCGTGGTTTTTACACCCCGGAACAACTGCACCGCCCAGACGCCGATCAGAAACGGAATCAGGTACGCCACCAGCCCGAACAACTGCAACAGTACGTCGGACACCACCGCGCCGACCTTGCCGATCCAGTTGTGCGTCGCCCCGGTCGCGCTGCTCACGCTCCACGAGGCATCCGCCGGATGAAACGAGGCGAGACTGAGCAGGAGCGCCGTCGCGCACACGAAGAGCAAGACGCCGAGCGCCTCGCCAAGCCGGGAATGATCCGCCTCCGAAGGAGAGCGGGTAGGGGCTGCCAACTTCGTTACTGTCGCCATAACTACTCAAAACCAATTGAGAATTGAGAATTGAGAATTGAGAATTTATGACCATTCCCGGTTCTCAATTTCTTAATCGTCCCCGTCGGTCCCGTCGCTCAACCCATCTGGATTGCGTTGTCGGGCGATGAGGAATTCCTTGATGAAATCGTCGATGTCCCCGTTGAGGACCGTATCCACATCCGAACGCTCGAATTTGGTCCGGGCGTCCTTCACCAGCCGATAGGGTTGCAACACGTAGTTGCGAATCTGCGAACCGAACGAGATGTCGCGCTTCGTCGCTTCCAGCTTGGCGCTTTCGGCTTTCCGCTTCTGGACTTCCAGTTCATAGAGCCGCGACTTCAATACCTTCATCGCCACTTCGCGGTTCTGGTGCTGCGACCGCTGGTTCTGGCACGAGACGACGATGTTGGTCGGAATGTGCGTGATGCGAATCGCCGAATCGGTCACGTTGACGTGCTGGCCGCCCGCGCCCGACGAACGAAAGGTATCCACCCGCAAATCCTTGTCGTTGATCTCGACTTCGATGTCGTCCTCGACTTCCGGCGTGACGAACATCGAGGCGAAACTCGTTTCCCGCGTGCCGCTCGATGAAAACGGCGAAATCCGCACCAGTCGATGGACGCCGGCTTCGCACGAGAGCAGTCCGTAGGCGTAATCGCCCTCGACCGTGAATTCCGCCGAGGTGATGCCCGCTTCCTTACCCGCCTGCGTGTCGAGCACGCTCGTCTTGAACCCGCGCTTCTCGCACCACCGCAGATACATGCGAAGAAGCATCTCGGCCCAGTCCTGCGCGTCCGTGCCGCCCGCGCCCGACTGGATGCGTACGATCGCGTTGTTTGGATCGGTCGGCCCGGCGAGCAGCATCTTGGTCTCGGCGGATTCGACATCCGCGTACAGTTTCTGCTTCCGGGTTTCGAATTCGGCGCGCGAGGCATCGTCTTCGGCGGCAAACTCAAAGAGCACGTCGAGGTCGGCGACCTCGCTGTCGTAAAATGCCGCCCGGTTGATGGCCTCTTCGAGGCGGCGGCGTTCCCTTAAAACTTTTTGCGCGTTCTCCTGATCGTTCCAGAAATCCGGCGCGAGCGTCTGGTTCTCGATGCGTTCGAGTTTCGGACGTTTCCCTTCCGGGTCAAAGAAACCTCCGCAGCGGAGAGATACGTTCTTTCAGCGCGGTGAATTCCTGTCCGAGTTCCGTCAAGTCCAACATAAAAAACTTCCTTCTTCTACTTTCGAGAAAATTTCAGTGACCGTAGCAAACGAATCCGCTTCGCTCAACCCGGTTTGCTTCAAACATCAGGATTCATGAGGCGAAGGACTGTGAAATCGGTCCGGCTCACTCCGCCGGAACCGCTTTTTTGGTGAAGTCGCCCGGCGGCATGAACACCGCCGCATCCACGGTGAAACTCACCTCGGTCAGTTCGACGACACTCGCCTGGCCGTTCACGTCGGTCTCGATCTTGATCGGGAGATTCCGCAGATCGGTCGCGCACCAGAGCGTCGTGGTCGAGGGCTTGCCCTCCAGATCGGTCGTCAGCTTGAGCTTGACGCAGGGGTGACCGTCCACGGTCTCCTTGCCGAGCTGCTCGATTTTCAGGTCGGGACGGTTGATGAACGACTTGAAAAAGTCGGCCTGTGC
>JAAFHI010000054.1 GCA_013298335.1 Actinomycetota bacterium | reverse complement strand
CATACGTTGTTTTCGTTCTTTTCAAAGCAGTTGACAAGGAAAACGCCACTGGCGTATTTTTCTCGTCAAATTTGTCTGTCTGAAATCTCACATTTCTCGTGTTTTTTCGGAAATTTTCGGTTTTTATCGGGACGCAGCCAAATTCCCCCTACGCAGCACTTGCCTCAATCGCTGCACGTTAACTTTCGGCTGCGGATGCAGACTGGAATCGCCGCACACATCGACGTGGACGCAACCCCTTTTACGTGTCACCGCGCCCCACCGGTCCTACGGCGAGACAGGTGTGTGTTCGTCGTGGTCCGCCCCGCGGGCGGCAGTCGGGTATCCGGGGAAGCGTGCCCCTCGTCGGCGCGACAGGTCTTTCGGAGTCTCGTGACAAACGGAGTCGGGTGATGCCACAACATTTTCATCGCAGCATGAACACGATCTCGAAGATGATGATCTTCGGCGGCGTGTTCATCATCGGTTTCGGGGCGTGGCTCGCCCTTGAAATCAACCGCTCGCCAAACGTGACGGATGTCGCCATTGCCAAGGCCCAGCCCGTCCAGTTCAGCCATCAGCACCACGTCGCCGGACTCGGCATCGAGTGCCGTTACTGCCATACCTCGGTCGAAAACTCGCACTTCGCCAACGTTCCGCCGATTTCAACCTGCATGAACTGCCACCAGCAGATCTGGTTTGGCGCGCAGATGCTCGAACCGGTGCGGACGGCCTGGAAGTCCGGCAAGGCGCTCGAATGGCAGCGCGTCCACAATCTCGGCGATTACGTCTACTTCAACCACGGCGTCCACGTTCAGAAGGGCGTCGGGTGCGTTTCGTGCCACGGCCGCGTCGACAAGATGCAGCTCGTCTACAAGGCCGAACCGCTGACGATGGAATGGTGTCTCAACTGCCATCGCAACCCGGAACAGTTCCTCCGTCCGAAGGATCAGGTCTTCAACATGGATTGGAAGCCCGAAAATCAGGAGGAACTCGGCAAGAAACTGAAGGCCGAATACAAAATTGAGTCGGCGCGCAACCTCACCAGTTGCTCGACCTGTCACCACTGATTCCTCGGAAGCACTATGAGCGACAATCATCAACCTTTGGAGTCCCTGCAAGCCAAGCTGCGCAACAAGACCGGACGCGAGTACTGGCGCGGCCTGGAAGAAATCGTCTCCGACCCGCACGGCCACGACGCGTTCGAGCAGGAGTTCCCGCGGCAGGCCTCGCTGCTCGGCGACGCGCTCGACCGGCGCCATTTCCTGAAGATCATGGGTGCCTCGTTCGGGCTGGCGGGTCTGACGGCCTGTAGCGCCTACCCGGAAGACAAGCACATCGTTCCCTACGTGAAGGCCCCCGAAGAGGTCGTCCCCGGCAAGCCGCTGTTCTTTGCCTCGACGTTCACCCTCGGCGGCGTCGCGACCGGCGTGCTGGTCGAGAGTCACATGGGCCGACCGACGAAAATCGAGGGCAATCCGGATCACCCGGCAAGCCTCGGGGCGACGGATCTCTTCGCCCAGGCCTCGATTCTGAGCCTCTACGATCCGGACCGCTCACAGACGTCGCGCTACTACGGCGACTTCCGCCCCTACGACACCTTCCTGCGCGACCTCCGCAAGCATCTTGAAGAAACCAAGCCGAAACAGGGCGAGGGTTTCCGGATTCTGACGGAAACCATTACCTCGCCGACGCTCGCCGGACAGATCCGCAGGCTGATCGCGGACTATCCGAAGGCGATCTGGCACCAGTACGAACCGGCGGGACGCGACAGCGTCCGCGAGGGGTCAAAACTGGCCTTCGGCGGCTATGTCGAAACCATCTACAAGTTCGACAAGGCCGATCTCGTGGTGTCGCTCGACGCGGATTTCCTCGCCACCGGCGTCGGTTCGGTGCGTTACGCCCGTGATTTCAGCGGTCGTCGCCGCGCCCGGAAGGGCGTGAAGGAGCTTTCCCGTTTGTACATGGCGGAATGCGTGCCGACGCCCACCGGTTCGGTCGCCGACCACCGTCTGGCGGTCAAGCCGAGTGACATCGCCGCCATCGCCAACGCGATCGCGGTCGGTCTCGGGGTGAATACCGGCAAACCCGCCGCCGCGCCTGCCGGGAAGCCGGCCAAGTTCGTCGAAGCCGTGGTCAAGGACCTTCAGGCGCGCAAGGGCAAGAGCATTTTCATCGTCGGCGACTACCAGCCGGCGGCGCTCCACGCGCTCGCCCACGCCGTCAACCAGGCGCTCGGCAACGTCGGCGCGACCGTCGTCTACACCGAATCCATCGAGGCCGAGCCGACCAACCAGCTTCAGTCACTGAAAAAACTGGTCGCCGACATGCAGGCCGGCGCGGTGGAAACGCTGCTCATTCTGGACGGCAACCCGGTCTACAACGCCCCCGCCGACCTCGATTTCGCGGGCGGTCTCAAGAAGGTCAGGCTGGCGGTTCACCTGAGCCTCTACTTCGATGAAACGTCGGCCCAGTGCCACTGGCACATTCCGAGCACCCATCCGCTCGAATCGTGGGGCGACGCGCGGGCCTTCGACGGCACCATTTCGGTTCAGCAGCCGCTGATTGCGCCGCTCTACTCCGACACCAAGTCGCCGCTCGAACTCCTCGCCGCCTTCGGCTACCAGTTCAACCTGTCGAGCTACGACGCGGTCCGGACCTTCTGGCAGCAGAATCTGAACAAGCTGATGACGGGCGCTTCGACGCCGGTCAACGGCGCGGTTCCGGTTTCGACCGGAACGGCCAGCGCCCCGCCGCCGCCGCCGGTCGCGGGCGACGCCAAGGTCCAGGTCGGCCAGAACGGCACCGGCCTGCTAAGTGATTTCGACAAGGTCTGGCGGCGGGCGCTTCACGACGGGTTCCTCGCGGCCTCGTCCTTCGCGCCCAAAACCGTGGCCCTGAGCGGCAACCTGGCCGACGCGATGGGCAAGCTGCCCGCCGCCTCGGGACTGGAAGTCGCCTTCCGGCCCGATCCGACCGTCCATGACGGACGGTTCGCCAACAACGGCTGGTTGCAGGAAACGCCGAAGGCGCGGACCAAGCTCACCTGGGACAACGCGGTGCTGATGTCCTACCGGACCGCCGTCGAGAAGGGCGTCAAGACGGAAGACGTCGTGACCCTCTCGGTCAACGGCAAATCGGTGAAGGGCGCGGTCTACGTGCTGCCGGGTCACGCCGACGGCACGATCACGGTCTATCTCGGCTACGGACGCGAGCGCGCGGGCGTGGTCGGCAACGGGGCCGGTTTCAACGCCTACACCCTGCGGACGGCCGACAATGGCTGGTCATCCGGCGGGGCCACGGTGGCCGCGACCGGTTCGACCTACCGGCTGGCCTGTACGCAGATTCACTGGGAAATCGAGGCTTCGGAAGCGTTCAAGCGGCGTGAACTCGTGCAGACCGCGACGCTCGCCGAGTACCTCGAACACCCGACCTTCGCCAAGACCGAGTTCGACAAGCCCGAAGCCCGCAATCTGACCCTCTTCCAGCCGCCCGACAACTATGCCGCCGAGCGGTACGCCTGGGGCATGGTGGTCGAACTGGCCGCCTGCACCGGCTGCAACGCCTGCGTCGTGGCCTGCACGGCGGAAAACAACATTCCGGTGGTCGGCAAGGAAGAAGTGCTGCGCCAGCGTGAAATGCACTGGATGCGCATCGACCAGTACTACGCGGGTCCCGTGGACGACGCCGATCTCGCGGTCCACCTCCAGCCGGTCATGTGCCAGCACTGCGAAATGGCCCCGTGCGAACTGGTCTGCCCGGTGGCCGCCACGACCCACAGCCCGGAAGGCATCAACGAGATGACCTACAACCGGTGCGTCGGCACGAAGTACTGCGCGAACAACTGTCCCTACAAGGTGCGGCGGTTCAACTTCCTCTCCTACGCGGATTACGACACCCCGAGCCTCAAGCTCGGTCGCAACCCCGACGTGACGGTCCGCAGCCGCGGCGTCATGGAGAAATGCACCTACTGCATCCAGCGCATCAACGCGGCGCGCATCGAGGCGGAAAAGGAAACCCGGCTGATTCTGGACGGTGAAGTCGTCACCGCCTGCCAGGCCGTGTGTCCGACCGAGGCCATCGTCTTCGGCAACCTCAACGACAAGGGCAGCCAGATTTCAAAGCTGGTCGCCGAGCCCACGAATTACGGGCTTCTGGCCGAACTGAACGTCCGCCCGCGGACGTCCTATCTGGCCAAGGTCCAAAACCCGAACCCGGAACTCCCCGGTCTGAAAACCACCGCCGCCGGACACAAGAGCGCCGAGCACGGCGGTTCCGAGCACAAGCCGGAATCGACGTCCGGACCCAAGGGTGAATCCCCCAAGGGTGAATCCAAGGCGGAGCCGAAGAAAGCCGAACACTGACCGGAGAGGGAGCTAAGACACAATGGCAGCGCAAAACGATCAAGACAAATCGATGGGGACGAAAAGCCTCGTTCCCATCATCGGTCCCGGACACACCTTCGCCAGCGTCAACGACAAGATCAGCGCGATCGTGTTGTTGCGGGGGACTTCCTTCGGTTGGGTGGTCGGTTTCGGCATCGCGTTCATGATCTTTATGATGATGTTGATGTCCATCAGCTACCTCCTCTTCCGCGGGGTCGGTATATGGGGTATCAACAACCGGGTTGACTGGGGTTTCGACATCATCAACTTCGTCTGGTGGATCGGAATCGGCCACGCCGGAACGCTCATCTCGGCCATCCTCCTGCTTCTGCACCAGAAGTGGCGGACCTCGATCAACCGTTTCGCCGAGGCGATGACGCTCTTCGCGGTCGCCTGCGCCGGTCTCTTCCCGGTGCTCCACCTGGGCCGTCCGTGGTACGCCTACTTCCTGTTTCCCTACCCGAACACCCTCGGGATGTACTTCCCGCAGTTCCGCAGTCCGCTGGAATGGGACGTGTTCGCGGTCTCGACCTATGCCAGCGTGTCGCTCGTGTTCTGGTACGTCGGTCTGATTCCCGACCTCGCGACCCTGCGCGACCGGGCCAAGTCGTGGATTCCGAAGACCATCTACGGCATCTTCTCGCTCGGCTGGCGCGGCTCGGCCCGGCACTGGCACCGGTATGAAACGATCTACCTGCTGCTCGCCGGTCTTTCGACGCCGCTCGTGCTCTCGGTCCACAGCATCATCAGCTTCGACTTCTCGGTGTCGCTCCTGCCGGGCTGGCACGCGACGTTCTTCCCGCCCTACTTCGTCGCCGGGGCCGTCTTCGCCGGTTTCGCGATGGTGATGACGCTGGCGATTCCGGTGCGCTGGGTTTACGGACTGGAAGACTTCATCACCGACAAGCACCTCGAAAACATGGGCAAGATCACGCTCGTGACGGGGAACATCGTCTTTTATTCCTACCTGATGGAACTCTTCTACGGGTGGTACAGCGCCAACGAATACGAACAGTTCATGGTTCACAACCGGCTTTTCGGGCCCTATGGGTACATGCTCTGGGCGCTCTACTTCTGCAACGGCGTGATGCCGCAGTTCCTCTGGTCGAAGAAAATCCGGACCAATTCCATCTGGCTGTTCGTGATCTCGATGTTCATCAGCGTCGGGATGTGGCTGGAGCGTTACGTCATCATCGTGGTCAGTCTCCACCGGACGTTCCTGCCGTCGGCGTGGGGCACCTACTCCGGAACGTTCTGGGACTGGTCGCTCTATATCGGAACGATGGGCTTCTTCCTGACGCTCCTCTTCCTGTTCATCCGACTGCTGCCGATGATCTCGATTTCCGAAATGCAGATGTTGCTGCCGGAAGCGCAAGTTCCGCACAAGGAGGAAGCGCATGAAGCCTAAGGCCCGATCCCTTCACTACGGCGTGCTCGCCGAATTCGACACCCCGCAACAGCTCGTCGACGCGGCGCGCGCCACGCACGACGCGGGATTCCGCAAGTACGACGCCTATACGCCCTTCCCGATCGAGGAACTGGCCGACGCGATGCATGACCACCAGAACCCGATTGCGAAAATCGTGCTGCTGGCGGGTTTCACCGGGGCCTGCATCGGCTTCGGGATGCAGACGTTCGCCAATCTGGTCCACTACCCGATGAACATCGCGGGGCGCCCGAATTTCGCCTGGCCGATGTTCATTCCGGTCACCTTCGAATGTATCGTGGCCTTCGCGGCGTTCACCGGGGTGCTGTCGATGCTGGCGCTCAACGGACTGCCGACGCCCTACCATCCGCTCTTCAACTGCCCGAACTTCAGCCAGGCCACCCGCAACAAGTTCTTTCTCTGCATCGAAGCGACCGATCCGAAGTTCGAACTCGCCGAAACGCGCAAGTTTCTCGAGCAATTGAATCCACGGGAGATTTCAGATGTTGAGAACTGAACGAGGAAAAAATCCGCGCGTGATGTTCCTGGCCGTCCTTGCGGTCATGGTGCTGGTCGGCGCGGGCTGCAAGCAGAAGATGTCCTATCAGCCGCGGTATGACCCGCTCGAACGCACGGATTCGTTTGAAAACAAGGCTTCGGCCCGCCCGCTGGTGGCCGGCACCGTGCCGCGCGGCTTCCTGCGCGAGAATCCGGAAGTCTTTCTCGGACGCAAGGCGACCGGCGAATACGTGACGGATTTTCCCTTTCCAATCACCGAGGCCGTGATGAAGCGGGGCAAGGAACGCTACGAGATCTACTGCACGACGTGTCATGGCTTCGCCGGATACGCCAACGGGATGATCGTCCAGCGCGGGTTCAGCAAGCCGCCGTCGTTTCATGAGGATGTCACCCGCAACAAGGCCAACGGGTACTACTTTTCCGTCATTACCAACGGTTACGGCGCGATGCCCGGTCACGCGCACCAGATTCCGGTGTCCGACCGGTGGGCCATCATCGCCTACCTGCGGGCGCTTCAGTTGAGCCAGAACGCGCGCCTCGAGGACGTCCCCGCCGACAAGCGGTCGCAGCTCGACGCCCCGCCCGCGGCGGCTCACGAACCTACATCCCATACTCAAGGAGCGCACAAATGAGCCACGCGCTTGATGCACCGGCCCCGTCGGTGGTGACGAAGTTGCAGATGCCCGCGCTCATCGTCGGCGGCATCGGTCTGGTGGCGGGAGTCATCGGAGCGGTGTTGAACTTCCAGGCTTTCCTGCATGCATATCTGGTCGCGTTTTCGTTCTGGAACGGCATCTCGCTCGGCATGATGCTGATCCTGATGATTCAGTACCTGTCGGGCGGCGGCTGGGGCATCATCCTCCGGCGGACCCTGGAGGCCGGCACCCGCAACATGTGGCTGATGGCGGTCCTGTTCCTGCCGATTCTGGCCGGCACGGTCATGAACAAGCTCTACATCTGGACCGATCACGCCAAGGTCGAGGCGGATCACCACCTGCACCAGAAGGCCCCGTATCTCAACATCCCGTTCTTCTCGGTCCGGCTCGTCATCTACTTCATCGTCTGGCTGACCTTCGCCTTCCTGCTGAACCGCTGGTCGCTCCAGCAGGACCAGAGCGCCGACAAGAAGCTCGCCCGGAATCTCCGCAACCTGAGCGGCCCCGGCCTGCTCATCATGGCCATCACGCTGACCTTTTCGAATATCGACTGGCTGATGTCGCTCCAGCCGCATTGGTTCTCGTCGATGTATCCCCTGATCAACATCGTCGGCAACCTGCTGGCGGCCATGTGCTTCGGCGTCATATTCGTGGCGCTGATGTCGGACCACGCCCCCTTCAAGGGCCTGATCCAGACCCGGCACTTCCGCGACATGGGCAACCTGATGCTCGCCTTCGTGATGCTCTGGACCTATACGTCGCTCTCGCAGCTCCTCATCACCTATTCGGGCAACCTGCCGGAAGAAACCCCGTGGTACATGAACCGGATCACGGGCGGCTGGGGTTACGTGGCGGTTCTGCTGCTGACCTGCCATTTCGTCCTGCCCTTCATCGTGCTGCTCCAGCGGCGGGTGAAGGATCCGGGCAAGCCGCTGATCTGGATCGGCACGTTCATCATCGCGATGCGCGTGGTTGACCTGTTCTGGTGGATCAAGCCGTCGTTCGACGCCGGACAGGGCCTCGCCGCCGCGTACAAGCTCTCGACCTTCAACGTGCACTGGCTGGACATCGTCCTCCCGCTCGCGATGGGTGGAATCTGGACGTGGTGTTTCATCTGGCAACTCAAGAAGCGGCCGCTCGTGCCGCAGCATGACCCGAACATGAAGGAGGCGTTCGCCCATGGCGGCCACTGACCCCAAAGATCCAAAGCACCAGGCGCACGACGCCGACCACGACAAGGGCGCCCAGACCTACGAGCGTTCCGACGCGAATATCAAGGCCGTCTTCGGCGTGGCCGTCGGGGTCCTGATTTTCGCCATCGTCTGCGCGGCCATCGTTCAGGGCATGTTCTGGATGTTCGAGAAATCGGGCGGAGAGACCGCCAAGCCCAAGACCCAGCGTCAGGCGACCGAAAAACCGATCCGGAACGACAACGAACCGCCGCTTCAGGAATCTCCCGAAACGGACATGATCAAGTATCGCGCCGAGGAAAACGCCAAGCTGTCCAGCTACGGCTGGGCCGACAAGGGCAAGGGCATCGCGCGGATTCCGATCGAGGACGCCATGAAGCTGACGCTCCAGCGCGGCCTTCCGACGAGCAAGGCGGTGCCGGTGTTCAACGCCCCCAACGGGACCGGCCATCCGTCCGAGACGGGGGTCGTCCTGTTCGACAAGGAAGAAATCCTTCGCCATTCCGGCGATTCGAATTCCGGTCGGACGCTCATGTCCAAGGGAAGCAAGCAGTAAGGGAAGCAGGCAGTCATGAAGTACGTACTCTCGCTCATCCTGATCATCCTCGGCGCGAATGTCGCGGCGGTGGCGCAGTCCGCCCCGTCGCAGCCGCTCGCGACGCCGCTGGCCGGACGGCCGACCGGGTCGCCCGAACTGCTCAAGCAGATCGGCATCGAGCAGAAGCTGAACACGCCCCTGCCGCTGGATGTGATGCTGCGCGACGAAACCGGGAAGGAAGTGCCGCTCAGGTCGTTCTTCAACGGCCGTCCGGTCATCATCGCCCCGGTCTATTACAACTGCCCGATGCTCTGCACGTTCATCCTGAACGGTCTGATCAAGGGGCTGCGCGAGGTCAACTACAACCCCGGCACCGACTTCGAGGTGCTGGCGGTGAGCATCGACCCGCGCGAGACGGCGGAACTGGCGGTCGGCAAGAAGCAGGGCTACATGAAGCGGTACGGGCGGCCCGGAACGGAAACCGGCTGGCACTTTCTGACCGGCACCGAGGAAAACGTGAAACGGCTGGCCGACGCGCTCGGCTACCGCTATGCGTGGGACCCGGCGTCGCAGCAGTATGCCCACGCCAGCGCCATCATGGTGGCGACGCCGCAGGGCAAGCTGTCGCATTATTTCTACGGGGTCGAGTATTCGCCCAAGGACCTTCGCTTCGCGCTGGTTTCGGCTTCGGAAGGCAAGATCGGCACGCCGGTCGAACAGGTTCTGCTCTACTGCTTCCACTATGACCCGCAGACCGGGAAATACACGTCGATGATTCTCGGCATTGTGCAGGCGGGAGCGGCATTGACCGCGCTCGCGCTCGCGGGAATGATCGGGTACTTCCTCTGGAAAGAACGGAAATCACAAAAAAGCGCTCCCATCGCGCCGGCTGTCGGCGGCGCGGAGAGCCTCGGGTAGCCCTCAAATGAATACCATGTTGCTGACACACCTATTGCCATTGTTTCCGGAGCAGGCGGCCACCAACGCCAGGGCGGTGGACAATCTCTATTTCTTCATGCTGGCGGTCTGCGGCGCCGCGTCCGTCGGCATCGTCCTCGCCATCTTCGTGCTGGCCGTGAAATACCGCCGGACCTCCGAGGACCAGATGGCGGAGGATTCCCACGTCCCGGTCGCCCTCGAATGGACCTGGATCATCATCCCCTCGCTCTTCTTCCTGGCCTTTTTCGGCTGGGGCGCCAAGCTCTACTTCGATCAGCACTCGGCCCCGAAGGACGCGATTGAAATCGCCTGCACCGGGCGACAGTGGATGTGGAAATTCCAGCATCCCGACGGACAGCGCGAGATCAACGCGCTGCACCTCCCGGTCGGCAAGCCGGTCAAGCTGGTGATGGTCTCCGAAGACGTCATCCACAGCATGTTCATTCCCGCCTTCCGGCTTCACATGGACGTGATTCCGAAGCGGTACACGGAAGTCTGGTTCGAGCCGACCAAGCCGGGGACGTACCATATTTTCTGCGCCCAGTACTGCGGGACCGAGCACTCCAACATGATCGGGACCGTCACCGTGATGGAACCGCATGAGTACGAGAAGTGGCTC
>JAAFHI010000734.1 GCA_013298335.1 Actinomycetota bacterium | reverse complement strand
GCCCGCGTCCACCCACGGCTGAACGGCGTATTTTGCCGTTTCACCCTGAAACACCACCGCCAGCGGCGCAATTTCCAGTTCGCCGTTCCGGATTCTCGCTTCACCCGATATAAACCGGATCACTTCCGGGGCGCGATGCAGTTCCGCCAGCAGCCGCTCGCACCCGGACGCCCCCCGAAACGTGAAGGGATGCACCAATAACGCCGTTTCTCCGGCGATATCGCGGACGAACGCCTGAATTTCCTGCCGCGCACCGTCAAAACGGCTTCCGACGACCCCCGCAAGCGGGCAAACCACCAGATTTCCGGCCAGACGTCGTGGACGAAGCATCCGGGGGGGCCGATTTCGCAACCGTTCGCGAATTTCCGCGAAGGTTTCGTGAAATATCGGCGCGCGCAGCGATTCCCACGCGAAATTCTGCGGACTCACTGCCGCCTGCGCCCGTCCGACGGCAAAACTCCCGTCCGGCAGCCGTTTTCCGCCCTTCACGACAGCCTGACCGGCCCCGAGCGCGGCAAACGTGGCCCCTTTCAGCGCCGATGTCCGTCCAAGTTCAAGAAAACTGCGCGGCGCGGCACCGTCTTCCGTCGGGTCCGGAAAATCGCGGCGAATCACCGTCACCGCGCCCGAATCGGCGTCCTGAAAATAGGTCGTCAGACCTCCGCCGCCGCGTCGGGGCGTCGCGCCGCACCCGAGGCCGATCAATCGCGCCGTGCCGATGTCGGTCGGCTTTTCCGAGGCATCGCCGCGGATGAAAAGCTGCGGAACGGCAGTTTTCCCCGATTGCACGGCGTCGGCGCGCACGCATACCTCCGCGACCAGATCGGCCACCGTTCCGGCGTCGAACCGGGCGTCATGTCCGGCGTAGCGGTCATGTTCCAGAAAAAGTTCGTGCAGCACGTCCGCCGGCCAGACCAGACCCGCCGCGCGGCAGCGGTCGGCAAGCCGCCGCAGCATCCCTTCCTCCGACTTCCCGATATTCGAAAACCCTGATTCAAAAAGTCCCGCCAGCCCGCTTTCGAGGTCGTCAAACAGCGCCGTTTCAACCGCCGTCGGGTTTTCAATCGCGATGATTCCGGCAGAATGCCCGGCGGGCAGCTTTCGAAAAGCCCAGACCGCCGCCGCGACGTGCCGACAGGGCGATGGATCGGCGCAGTCGCAGTGGACATACCGCGGATCGTCCTTCACCAGAAATCGGAGACTCAGCGAAAGATCATGAAAATAAGCCGTCGGACGGATTCCCACCGCCACTTCCGCCACGCACCCGGCCTCGAACGACTTCCGCGCCCGTTCAAGGTCTTTCGGCGAAATGACGCCCGCGAGCCGGTCATCCGTCATCTCGCCGGGATTCCACGGCGTCGGCGCGGCGCGTTCCGCTTCCTCCAACCCGTTGGATTGATTCGACTTCTGGCAGGCAAAGATCGAACGGATGATATGTCGGCAGACCGTTGTCGCCGGGCACGTACACCGCGCCTGATGCAGCGTGCCCGACGCCGGAAACGTACAAACCGCTCCATCCGACCATCCGACCGTCAGTTTTCCGTCCGAATCTTCATTTATGTCAAAGGTCAATGTTTCATCGTTCGCTTCCGCCCGCGCGCGCCTGACGATGCCGCGATTCGCGAAGGTGGCGAGGTCGTCATCGGTCAGTTGGAGGAGATCGGCGCGCATGGTGGATGAGGGGCGGGGAAATGAAATGGGCGCTGGTGGCGCCGGTCGGCTTTGAAACGTAACATTTTCGTAATTTCTCCGGGGGAACCAGATGACCGTTTGAGGTCAATTCCGAACCTTACGGAGTTTTTTTAATGATTTTTCGAAAAAGTCCTATTCAGAATGATCATTTTGGTGCAGAAATACCGCATTCCAAAAAGTAGGCAAATTTCGTGGGAGTTTATCGCTCCCAGCGGTCGGTAGAACTCTATCCGGGGGACGCGACCGTCCAGAAAACCAAAAACTCAAACCGAAAAGGGGAACTTTCAAATGAATCAGGGAACTGACTGGAAGGCTCAGGGAGCCGACAAAAAAGTCATGATCGGGATTATCGCCATCCTCCTGGGAGCCTTTGGCGTTCACAAATTCATGATGGGATACACCAAGGAAGGCGCGATTCAACTCGTTCTTTCCTTGTGTACCGGAATCGGCGGCATCATCGGCCTGATCGAAGGAATCATGTATCTGACCAAGTCCGACGAGGAATTCGTCCGGACGTACATCCAGGGCCGCAAGGGCTGGTTTTAACCTCGTTTCACGACCAAAACCGACGCGGGGCGGGTTTCCTCCAGCCTCCGCGTCGGTTTGACCCTTGAAAGAGACCGAAAATCGCCCGTTCATTACGTTTCCGGCCATTTTCGGATGTCCTCAACCCTTCGCGACTTTCTCCCCCACCCACGCCGCCAGTTCGCCGGGCGTCATCGCCGCGACGTGCGCGCCGCAGGCGACGAGCCGTTCCGCCAGCGCCCGGTCGTAATTCGGCGTCGCGTCGGAATCGAGCGCCGCGAGGCCGAGAAACGTGACCCCGCTTTCGACCAGCTTTTTTACCTCGTTGACGAGTCGGTATTCGGCCCCTCCCTCGAAGAAATCGGTCACCAGCACGACAATCGTCCGCCGGGGCGTCGTCACCAGTTGCCCCGCGTAGGCCACCGCCTGCCCGATGTCGGTTCCGCCGCCAAGCTGCACCTTCATCAGTGATTCGACCGGGTCGGAACAGCTTTCGGTCACATCCACCACCGATGTATCGAACAAAACGAGGTGCGGACTGAGCGATTTGATGCCCCAGAAGATCGCCGCCGTCACCGCCGAATGAATCGCGCTGTCGAGCATGCTCCCCGACTGGTCAACCAGAATGATGATCTGCCACTGATCCACCTTGCGGCGGACACGCGAGAAAAAATACGGCGTTTGAATGAACAGCCGCTGCGATTCCGTGTCGAAGTGCTTCAGGTTGCGCCGGATCGTGGTTTTCGCGTCGAAATTCGCCGCCGCCTTCACCAGCGACCGCCGCCGCC
>JAAFHI010000929.1 GCA_013298335.1 Actinomycetota bacterium | reverse complement strand
GGCCGTTTCCTTCGTTTTGGCCGCGACCGGCGGTTTGGCGGGCGGGGCCGCCTTAGAAGGCTTTGTCGGAGCGATGGTTTTGGCTGCCTTGGGTGCCGGAGGTGTCTTGGCGGTCGGTTTGACCGGGGCCGATTTGGCGGTCGAGGTTGCCTTGACCGGTTTGACGGGGGTTACCGGCTTGGCGGCGGGCTTGGTGGTCGTCGTCGGTTTGACGGCACTGGTCGTCCGTTTCTCGGCAACTTGCGGACGGGCGCTGACCTTGGTCGAGGTTGGCGCCGGGGCGGAGGTCTTGGCCTTCGCCGTCGGCGTGGTTTTCGTTTTTGATGCCGGGGGGGTCGGTTTGGCGACCGGGTCGGACTTCTTTGATGTGACGGGAGGGGAGGCGGCGCGCCGGGAAGAGGTCGATGTGACGGGTGCGGCTTTGCGCGATCCTTTGGAAGCGGGTAGAGCCATTCGCGGACCCTCCTGAGGAAATTATCAATTCTGCTCTAAGTTATTATTTTTGTGAAACTTAACGGGACGCGACTATAGCAGTGGTCAGATTCCAAGTCAATATGAGGCCGATTTCGGAAAAACGAGAATCTGATAATCTACTGATGAATAGATCGAAAACTGAATGAAAAGGGTTTGGCAAATTCGGTTTCGCGGGTTTGCTCGAGGGACCAGCGATCCGAGCGTCATCCGCGTCAAAAGGCCTGACCGAAGCTGAAGTGAATCTGAAAATTCGAAAGGCGACGATTGGGAGTCGCGACATACGCCGGAGGATCAACAAGATAGGCGACATCGACCCGGAACGGGCCGAGCGGGGTCTTGATCCGGAAACCACCGCCAAGGCTGTTGGTAAATCCTGAAAAACGAATATCCGAGATTTTCCCGAAGACGTTTCCGGCATCGAAAAACACCGCGCCGTCGAGATTGCGAATGATCGGGAAGCGGAGTTCGCCGGACGCGATGATGAGCGCGTTCCCGCCGAGCGGCTGGTCGGTGACCGGGTCACGGGGACCGGCCTGTTCGAAGTCGAATCCGCGAAGCGTGGTCGAGCCGCCCGCGAAGAAGCGCTCGCTGATGGGAAGGCTGAGCGAGCCGCCGTAGGGTCTGGCGAGTCCAATCTGAAGGCGTCCGGCCAGGATTACGTCCGACTTGCTCCGAATCGGACGGAATGCCTGAACCTGTCCGAGCACGCGGATAAACCGTTCCGACCCCCCGAACTTGGTTGAAGCGAGGGAGCCGTCGGTGGACACGAAGTACCCCTTGTGCGCGTCGAGCGGCTGGTCGCGCGTATCGCGGACATAGGTGAGGGAAACCGTGCCGAGATTGACCGGCTGGTCACTGCGCTGGAGCAGCGGATTCGATACCTGAATGTCCGTAATTCGAACATTCTGAAACTGATAGCGGTAAATCAGCGCACTTTGGCGGTCGAATCGCTGCTCGGACTGGATTAGTGCTGTCGCCCGCTGGACGGTGAAACTGACCTGTTGCTGTCGCTGGAAGAACCCGGAGACGAGCAGAGGAGTGGTGAGTCCGCTTTCGTTCAGGGTCGTGAATTTGGGGAGATTGAACCGGGGAAACTGGTACGACACCTGGGCCAGTTGTTCCCGGCGGCTCAGGCGGAGGATGACGCTGCCGACTTCCAGCCGTCCGAACATGTTGCTGTTGGAAATCTCGAAGGAGCCGCGCGGTCCGTCGTCGCTCTGGTAGCCGAATCCGTAGGAGATCGTGAAGGGCTTGGCTTCGATGGCGTCGAGGATGATGTCGTTCAGCGCGTCGTCGGGACCTTCCGACCGGACGTACTGCGACTGGAGAATCACCTGCCGGAAGGCCCCGGTGGCATAGAGCGCCTGTTCGGCTTCGTCCAGTTTGTCCCGGCGAAGCAGTTCGCCCGGCTTCACGGTGAGAAATCGCCGCAGGGTTTTTTCCGAGGTCCGTCCCCGTACATTGACGATGATCCGGTTGATGGTAATCCGGCGGCCTTCCTCGATTTCATAAATGACGGAGACCTGGCTCGGGTCATCAGTCTGTTCCTCGATGCGGTAATTCACGCGGGCATCGGCAAACCCCCGATTCGCGTAAAATGAAGTCAAATGACTGACTTCATTGCGGATACGGTCCTGGCTGATATACCGGTCAGCCGGTTCGTAGGTCGGGAGTTCCTTCCCGATCAGTTCGCTGGCGAAGATTCGCGTGCCGGTGATTTTCGTCTGCGCCACCTGAGCACGAATTCCCGGAGAAACCTGGAAAATGACCTTCAGGTCGTTGTTGTTCAGGGATGTTCCATAGCGTTTCTCGACTACCTGAGCCCTGAGATACCCCTGATTGCGAAGTTCTCGGGTAATGATGTCGGCGTCGCGGGTAAGTGAGTCTTCGGTGACGAATCCCCGGG
>JAAFHI010000157.1 GCA_013298335.1 Actinomycetota bacterium | reverse complement strand
GACCGAAATGTTGAAGGTTGCCGAACTCGTGCCGGTTCCCGCCGGGTTGGTGACCGAAATCGTTCCGGTTGTAGCTCCGGTCGGTACGTTGACGGTGATGGTCGTGTCGTTCACCACCGTGAACCCTGGCGCCGCGACGCCGTTGAACGTGACCGAGGTCGCGCCGGTGAAGTTGGTTCCGCTGATGGTGACGGGCGTGCCGAACGTGCCGAACGTCGGGGTGAATGACGAAATGGACGGCGTTCCGACCAGCGCGAGAACGAAACTGTTCGGTTTGAATCCGCTCACGAACGCCTGTCCGGAACCGGGAGGCGGCAGGTTGACCGCCGCGAAAGTGCCCGTCCGGGAGCCGCTAAAGGTGACGACGTCGAAGACGTCGCCCGGCGAGGCGGTAAAGCCGTTGATGTAGGCCGCGTTGAGCGTACCGGCGGCGGTGAAGTTGGTCGTGCGGAGTTGGGAGTAATTGCCGCCGGGGGACGTGCCGCCGAGTTGGGTGTTGATGGTCCCGGCGGGCGTCTGGACCAGGTCCGCAATCCTGATGAACCCGACCGCCGGAACGTTGATCACGCCGCTGTTCGTGAAGGGGACGTTGACCGTGACGTTTGCGCCGGCGGGTTGTTCAAATGTCCCGGTGTTGTTGAAGGCGCCGGCCCCGTTGATGAATCGGTCGCTGTGCTGGACGCGGAAGAATCCGCCCGCGAGGGTGTTGATGGCCGCGCCGGACCCGATGCTGATGTCGAGTTGCGACCAGTTGATGATGCCCGCGTTGTTGAGCGTTCGGTTGAATGCGTGCCCGATGCCGTTCAGGTTGAACCTTCCGCCGTTTTGAACCTCGATGGTCCCCGTTCCGGCGAAGGTCGCGCCGCCTCCGGTCACGGCGACCGTTGCGCCGTTCGGAATGATCAGGTTGCCCGGACCGCCGATGGTGTTGCCGAGGCCCCCGATGCTGGCGTTCCGCATCGTGACGGTGCCGTTGAGCGTGACGTTGCCGGGCAGGAAGGAGGATCCCGCGCCGGTCAGTTGCGCGCCGTCGTTGAATGTGTAATCCCCGCGGAAAATGATCGACGCACCCGCCGAGGAACGAAATTCGCCCGCGCCCGCGCCGACGCTCTGAAGATCGATGAATCCGCTCTGGCATTCGAGCGTTCCGTCGTTGTTGATCGGCGTGCCCGACGGTGTGAAATTGCTCGTTCCGAGCGTCTTGCGGAAGGTCGCCCCGGCGGCGATGTTGAAGGGACCTCCGCCCGCGAAGCCGCCGTCGCCGCGAACCTCGAAAATCGCGCCGTTCAGGTTGTTGAAGGTCGCGTTGAGGTTGAGCGAGTCCGGCGTGATGAACACTCCCGAGTTGTTGACCGTGTTGTTGAAGCTGACGTTGCTCGGGGTGTTTTTCGTGACCGTGGCCCCGCTCTGGATCGTGAAGATTCCGGCGGAAAGGGCCGCGCCGCCGCCGATCAAACTCATTTGACCGGCGACCGTGATCGTTCCCGCGCCCGCAATCGTCCCGTCTCCAAAGTTGAAGAACCCGTTCGGGTTGATGACCGCCGGACCGCCGAGGGCGAGGTTGCCGGAAAGCGTGAGCGTCTGCGTGCCGCTGACGCCGCCGAGGGTCAGGCCCCCGAGTGACAGGCTGCCGCTCGTCACGACATAAGTGCCAGGGAGGTCGATGACGGCCACGTCGCTCGGACCGGGCACGATCCCGCTCGACCAGTTGGTCGGGTCGCCGAAGTTTCCGCCCGCGGGGTTGATCCAGTTGTAGGTCAGATTGACCGTGAAGTTGGTCGCGCTTGTCCCCGTGCCGTTGGTCGTGGTCACCGAAATCGGACCGGTCGTCGTGCCAAGGGGGACGGTGACCGTGATGGTCGTGTCGTTGAGGACGGTGAAGCCGGGGGCGTTCGTTCCGTTAAACCGGACCGCGGTCGCGCCGGTGAAATTCGTGCCGGTCAGCGTCACCGACGAGCCGATGGTGCCGCTGGTCGGGGTGAAGGACGTCACCGTCGGGACGGTCGAGGAAACCGTCACCCGGAACCGGTCGCCGAGGAACCCCGAACTGTAGCCGATGCCGGTGCTGTTCGGCGGCAGGTTGACGGTGGAGAAGGCCCCGGTCTGGGCGCCGAACCGGATGACGTCGAACGTCTGTCCGGCGGTCGGGGTGAAGCCGCCCGACAGCGCGACTGTCGCCGTACCCGCGAAGGACGGCGTTCCGGAGAATTGCAGTTGGGAGAACCCGTTCCCTGCCGTCGTGCCGCCGATGTCGAACGTGATCGTGCCCGCCGCCGTCTGGCTGAATGTTCCGTTGAACAGAAGGAAGCGTCCGCCAAGGGATGGCGTCACGAGCGTTCCGCTGTTGACGAAGGGAACGTCGATGCTGCTGACGCCCGTTCCGCCCGATTTCTGGACCGTTCCGGCGTTGTTGAACGTCCCGCCAGTGCTTTGGATGTTGCCGTCGCCCTGAATGTCGAAGACGCCGCCGGCCTGATTGTTGAAAACGGTGGGGGTGCCGGCGACGAACTGGAGACCCGTTCCCTGATACAGGATGCTTCCGGCGTTGTTGAGCGTGCCGCGAATGGTTTTGGTGACGCCGCCGGTGACGAGCATCTGCGCCCCGCTCGAAATGGTGAGCGTGGCGTTGTCGTTGAGTGTGCCGCCGAAGAATTCGATGGCGCTGCCGGAAGCGAGCGTGCCGGGACCGCCCAGAATCTGACCGTTGATGCGCGCGCCGTTGGAGGCAAACGTCGCGCCGGAAGCGAGGGTGGTCAGGGTTTCGAGGGAGATCACGCCGCCCGACTGGGTAAAGACCGCACCGTTGTTGATCGTGAGGGCGAGGGAACGCATGGTCCCCGCCTGGCAGGTCAGGGTTCCGGAGTTGACGACGTTTCCGAAGAGATTGCTCAGTCCGGTCCCGGCGGATTTGAGCAGGGTCGCGCCCGCGAGGTTGTTGAAGGTCGCTCCGGCGGTGAGGGACAGGTTGCCGTTGGCCTGAATGTCGAACAGTCCGCCCGACTGGTTGTTGAAGAGGCCGGGGTTGAGCTGGAAGTTGGTGCCCGGATAGGCCACCGTTCCGGCGTTGTTGAAGGTTCCGTTGACGGTCTTGAGTCCAGTGGTCGCGAAGGTCACGGTCGCCCCACTGGCGACGGCAAACGTCGTGCCCGAGGCAATGGTCCCGGTGTTGAAGGTCCCGGTTCCGGAAAGGGTCAGCGTGCCCGTGCCGCCGAGCGTCCCGCCATTAAAGGTAAACCCGTTTGAACCGGCGATGGTGCCGGCCCCGTTGAGGGTGAAGGTCCCGCCTGAAAGCGAAAAGGCGCCGCCGGAAACATTCAAGCCGCCCGTGGTGACGGTACCGTTGAAATCAACAGCGCCGCCGCTGACCACGACGCTGGCGACGTTGCCCGTGCCGGTGACGGTATAGCCGCCGGTCAGATTGAAGGTGGCCGTATCGGTCGGGCCGGGGACCACGCCGCCGGACCAGTTCGCCGCCGTATTGAAGTCGCCGCCCGACGGGTTGATCCAGTTGAACCCGGTGAGAACCGTGAAGGTTCCCGAACTGGTTCCGGTTCCGCCCGGTGTGGTGACCGAAATCGGGCCGGTCGTCGCGCCCGAAGGTACGTTCACGGTGATGAGCATGTCATTGACCACCGTGAACCCCGGGGCGTTTACGCCGTTGAAGGCGACGGCGGTCGCGCCGGTAAAGCCCGCGCCGGAAATGCTCACGAGGGTGCCGATGCCGCCGCTCGTCGGGGTAAAGGAACTGACCACGGGGGGGGAGGCGCAGATGCTGGCCAGATTGTAGACAAAGCCGCCGCTCGTCGTTCCGGCGTAAAGCAGGTTGCCCGACTGGCTCACCGCGACATCGAACACCCCGCCGGGGAGACCGCTCAGGTTGAAGTTCGACCAGGTCGTTCCGCCGTTGTTGCTCGACTGCACCAGACCTTCGGGCGGTACCGGTCCGGACTGCTGGAAGTAGAACGACGCAAAAACCTGCCCGCCGCCGAAGGCAAAACCGGTCACTTCGGTCCGGATATAGCCGGGGGCCGGAACCGATGACACCTGGGTCCAGTTCGCGCCGCCGTTGTTGGTCCGGAAAATCCGCGCGTCGGACGTTCCGGCATAGGCGGTCGCCCCGCCGGTGTCGAACGGATCGACGCCGAGGGCGGTGAAATTGACCTCGCCCACCGGCAGGCCGGTGTTGACCGGACTCCACGTCGCGCCGCCGTCGCCGCTGCGGAACACCCCTTCCGAACTGGTTCCCGACGCATAAAGGACGTTGGCGTTGGAGTTGGCGTACCGGATTTTTCCGCCGGAGACGGGGAAGCCGCTGCCGAAGGTCTGGAATGACAGGCCGCCGTCGAGACTCCGCCTCAGTCCGTTCCGAATGAGGAACACCGTGTCCGGATTGGTCGGGTTGACGGCGAGGTCGCGGGCATTCCCGCCGGAAAGGAAGGCCCAGCTTCCGCCGCCGTCGTTCGATTTAAAGAGCAGGGTGGATTCGGTCTGGAAGAACGCGGTGTAGAGCACGTTCCCGTCCGACGGGGCGGCGCGCAGGAAAATAGAATTGCCGCCCGGCGTAAGGGAAAATTCAAGCGATGCCCCGTCGCGGCTGGAGCGATAGACGGTGGCACCGACATCCTGGGCGTAGACCCGGCTGCCGGACGCCGTGGCGAACTGGGAAATCGGGGCGGACGGGAACCCGCGGCTCAGTGTCCGCCAGCTCAGACCGAAATCGTCGCTCCGGAAGACTCCAAGCGGCGTTCCGATCAGGAGTTGCCGGGCATCGGTGGTGATGAAGGCGACCCGCGAGAGGGGGAGGTCAAATAGACCCTGCCCGACTCTATTCCAGCTTGCCGCGCCGTCGGCGCTTTTATTCAGACCGTTTGTATTGACCAGGTAGAGGACGCCGCCGTTCGGGCTGATGCGCAGCGAGCTAATCACGTCCTGCCCCAGGCCCGCGCTCGAGGGCGACCAGTTGGCCCCGCCGTCGATTGTTTTGAAAACACCGAAGCTGTTGCCGCCGAAGTCGTTGACCGCCGCGTAGGCCGTCGCGGCGTTGGTCGGATCGGCGGCGACGAAGAAACTGGCCTGCGAGGAGGCGGGCAGGCCGTTTGATGTCTGCGTCCATGGAGTCGGATTGATCGTCGAGCGCCGGAAGACCTGCTCGGCCCGGAAGCCGCCGTAGATCGTCCCGCCCCCCGCCGGAGAGTAGGCCAGCGACTCGACGAAAGGGGTGCCCGAAAGCCCGTTGTTGTAGTCCGTCCACGAAACACCCCGGTCGTCGCTTCGATAGACGCCCGAGTTGGTGCCGATGATGACGGAGGTGCTGCCAGCCACGGGGCCGGGGAAGGCAACGATGGCATTGACGTTGGTGACCGAGGCTGGAATTCCGGTACTTGCCGCTGACCAGGACGCGGCATTGTTGTCGCTGCGGAAAATGACGGGCGGGCCGCCGCTGGCGATTCCGACGCCGGCATAAACCGTATTTGTTTGAACCGGGTCGTAGGCGAAGTTCTGTGCCTGTCCAAAGCGTTGTGAAAAATTCCACGTGGTGAGCGAATTCACCGAGCCGACAAAGGTGGCATCGGGAAAGGCGTTGGCGACGGCGAATTCCGAGCCGGGCAGCGCCTCGACGGCGGTGATGCTGGCGACATCCGGGCTGATGTCGGTCCAGCTTCCGTTCGAACCGTCGGTAAAGGCGCTCGAGTTGGCCGTTCCGTTGGGGGAAATGACCGAAATCGTGATCGGACCGCCGTTCGTACCGGGATAAACCACGTCAATCCGGCTGTCGCCGACGATGGTGAATTCCGCCGGTCGGGAATTGAACAGGACCTGCGTTACCGGCAGGAAATTGCTTCCGGCAATGAGAATGCCGGTGCCGACCGTGCCGCAGCCGGGCGAAACGCTCGTAATGGTGGGAGCGGCCCCGGAAGGGGGTGAAACCACGAAATTCGCGACGCTGTTGGACGTATTCGAGCCCTTGGCGACCTGAATCGGGCCGGTCGTCGCGCCGAAGGGGACCACCGCCGTGATGCGGTTCGGCGAATCGACGGTGAATGCCGCCGCCGTTCCGTTGAACCGGACGTTGGTCGTTCCCGAAAAACCGCTTCCGAAAATCGCTACCCGCTGGGTCCCCGCGCCGGAACCCGGCGAGAAGGAACTGACGAGCGGGAGGACGGTGAAATTTGTCGAACTTGAGCCGCTGCCGGTGGCCGTGACGACCCGGACCGGGCCGTCCGATGCGTCGTTGGGAACCGTGACGGTGATCTGGTTCGGCGAATTGACCGTGTAGTTAAACGCCTGGGCCCCGTTGAAGTACACCTGGCTGACGGCGAAGAAATTGCTTCCGGAAATCGTCACCGACGAGCCCGTCGTGCCGCTCGACGGCGCGAAGCCGGAGATGGTCAGCGGCGGAGCGTTGACGACGGTCAGACGGTATCCGCTCGGGAAATTGGGTGACGGCTGGAAAATTCGTCCGAAGCCCGCGTCCTGGCCGATAAACGTTGTGAAGTCGCCGCTTCCACCGCTTGACGTGATGATGTCGTAGGTGTTCCCGAGGGTTTGAAAGATCGAATTGGTGATCTGGAGCGTTCCGCCGCTGATGGTCACCGCGCCGGTGGTGGCGAGACGACCGGCGGACGGGGGAGACCCGACTTCGACTTCGAACGTTCCGGGGGCCGAGAGCGTGGCCGACGAAAACGAGACGGTTCCGTCCTGCGGGATGAAGAATGTTCCCTGGTTCTGAAGCGTCCAGGAGGAGAAGTCCGACGTGCCGGTCCCGTTGAATTTCTGGAAATTCCCCCGGTTGATGAAGGCGCCCGGTCCGGTCAGGGAAACCGTGTTGTTGATGGTGAAGACGCCGGTAACGGAATTAATGATCTGGGTGCCGGTGGTGGCATTGATGGTGGACGCCCCACTCCAGGTGAGATTCCCCTGATTGGTGAAAAGCCCGCCGAGGTTTCGGGTCGCGGCTCCGCCGATGTCTCCGGTTGCACCCGGAAAAAGAGTCACTCCCCCGCTTGAGGAAAGGTTCCCTCCGTTCCAGGTGAAAACGCTCGCCACGCCGAGGGCCCCGTTGACGGTGAAACTTCCCCCCGAAAGGGTCAATCGTCCTTGTTCCTTGACGTTGACCGAGCCGGTGACGGTGAAAAAGCTGTTGAGATTGAGTTCCTGCGTTCCGCCGCCGAGGGC
>JAAFHI010000442.1 GCA_013298335.1 Actinomycetota bacterium | reverse complement strand
TCGTGAAATTCGGCGCCCCGGTGATTTTTCCGCGACCGTCAGGTCCGTGACATCCGGCGCATCCGTTGCCTTCATAAAGGTTTTTGGCCGCCGTTTTCTTGTCGGGCGGCGGCGCGGGGGCCGGGGCCGCCGTTGGGGCCGGCGGAGGCGGTGCCGGTTTCTCGGAACAGCCGACCAAGGCCGAAAATGAAAGGAACAGGATCAGCGCGGAACGTTTCATCGCGATACGAGCTCGGGAAACAGGTTCAAAAGAAAGCGGAAGGCCGGGTGACCTTCCGCTTCATGGTTCACGGAAAGACTACTTGGTGGCCGGTTTGACGCCGCCAAGCTGGCGGACATAGGCGAGCACCGCCGGAATGTCGGCCTCGGCGCCGGCAAACTTGGGCATCGCGCCCTTGCCGTTCTTCAGCGAAGCCGTCCAGACGTCCTCTTTTCCGGCTTTCTGCCACGCGGCATCGGTGAAATTCGGAATGTTGGGAAGCTGAAGGGTCGGCTTGCCGTCCTTGCCGTGGCATCCGGCGCAGGCGCCGGCGCCCTCGAAGATGACCTTGCCCTTGGCGGCGAGGTCATCGCCGGCGGCGGGCTTGGCGGTGTCGGCGGGCTTGGCGGTATCCGCCGGCTTGGTCGTTTCGGTAGTCTTGGGCTTTTCGGTCGCCGGCTTCATCGGTTCCGGCGGGGCCGGGGTGTTGTCCTTGGTGACGCACGCCGTGAACGTCGCGGCCAGTGCCACCGCGGAGATGAGTGCAAACATTTTCAACGTCTTCATGTGAGTCAAAACTCCTTCAACAGGAAATTCAGCGATCAGGGTCGGTCTTGCCTGGTATTTGGGGTAACGGGGACAGGGTATCCTGACTGTATACGAGTCTACTCCGTGTCCAGTTTTTCTTGGAGGTACTGTTTCAGCGACGCAATCGGAATCCGGACCTGCTCCCACGTGTCGCGGTCGCGTACGGTCACGGTGTCGATCAGGTCGGAGGTGTCGCTCGTGCCGTCGTCATTCTTTTTTCCCTGCCCGAGCGTGTCGAAATCCACCGTCACGCAGAAGGGGGTGCCGATTTCGTCCTGCCGGGCATACAGCCTCCCGATGCCGCCGGTATCGTCGTAAACGGTCCGGATTCCGCTCTTTTGCAGCGCGGCCTTGATGGCTTTGGCCTTTTCGACGATTTCGGGCTTGTTCTTGGCGAGCGGAAGCACGGCGACCTTGATCGGGGCCAGTTGCGGGTGCAGTTTCAGCACCACGCGCGTGCCGTCCGGGCCTTCCTTCTCACTGTAGGCATCGAGCAGGAACGCGAGGGTCGCGCGGTCCGCGCCCGCCGACGGTTCGATGACGTAGGGCACGAATTTTTCATTGGAAACCGGGTCGCGGTAGATCAGGCGCTCGGTCGAGTGTTCGTTGTGGGAGCCCCACTTCTCGTCCTTGCCCTTCGAGTGGATGCTCAGATCGTAGTCGGTGCGGTTGGCGACGCCTTCGAGTTCGTCCCACTGCTTTTCCTGGTCTTCGCGTTCGGGGAAGAAGCGGTACTGAATATCGGTGCAGGCCGCCGCGTAATGGGCGAGTTCGTCCTTTTCCTGCGTGTAGCGCCGGATGTTCTCGGGCCGGATGCCCATTTTCAGATACCAGGCGTGGCGGGTCTCGATCCAGTGACGGTGCCACTCCTCGTCCGTGCCCGGCTTGCAGAAGAACTCGATTTCCATCTGTTCGAATTCGCGGGTCCGGAAGGTGAAATTGCCCGGCACGATTTCGTTGCGGAACGCCTTGCCGATCTGAGCGATGCCGAACGGCACCTTGCGCCAGCGCGAATCCACGATGTTCTTGAAATTGACGAACATGCTCTGCGCGGTTTCGGGCCGCAGATAGGCCACCGCCGCGTCTTCCTCGACCGGGCCGACGTTCGTCTTGAACATCAGGTTGAACGCGCGGGGTTCGGTGAGTTTTTCGGCGCAGGCCGAGACTTTCTGCTTGTGGTTCGGGCAGTCGAGTTCGTATATCTTGTCGGCCCGGAAGCGGCCCTTGCACTCGCGGCAGTCCACGAGCGGATCGCTGAAGGTTTCCTCGTGGCCGGAGTATTTCCAGACCAGACGGTTCATCAGGATCGCGCCGTCCATGCCCTCGATGTCGTCGCGTTCATAGACGACCGACTTCCACCAGGCGCGTTTGACGTTGTTTTTCAGTTCGACGCCAAGCGGGCCGTAGTCCCACGTGGAACCGAGTCCACCGTAAATTTCACTTGCCGGGAAGACGAAGCCGCGCCGTTTCGCGAGCGCGACAATCTTCGCCATGTCAACAGTTGCCATTTTCAGACGACCTCGAATCCAGTTGCCGGGAATGCAAAAGGGAATGGAAAAAGGCGAAAGTATACACATCGCCTTGTGGATTGTCGCACTTTTTTCGCATATTTCGCGGGTGACCTCCCCGGTTGCATCCAGCCATCATCAATGGGAAGAGTAACTTGAAACAATCCATCGCGATTTTGCTGAATGGCGTTGCGACACTGCTGCTGGTTTCGCTCCTGCGGTCGGCGGGGGGACGGATGCGCCGCCTTTTGCTTCGGGCGGAGTCAGGCAAAGCCGGGATTTTCGACATCCCGCTTGGTTCGATTCCGGTCGGGTGGGTGGTTTTCGCCGCCCAGATGCTCGGAATGTACCGTCCGTGGGTGGCTTATGCGGTTCTCGGTCTGGGTTTCGTTTCGCTTTTCGACCCGACCCTGGTCGCCGAGGCGCGGGGGATGCTGGCGCGGTTCAGGTCGCTGCATCGAATTGAAGCGGCCCTGGTTGCCGTGATTTTTCTCTCGACCGGACTGGCCGGACTGGCCGCCCTCGCCCCGCCGCGGGCCAAGGATGCCCTCGTCTACCATCTCACCGTCCAGAAAATGTACGTCGGGCAGGGCGGCTACGCGCCGGTTCCCGGCTTTATTTACAGTTATTTCCCGCAGCAGATGGAATCGCTCTACGCGATCGGGCTGCTGGCCGGATGCGACCGGCTTCCGGCCCTGATTCACTGGACCTTCGGGCTGTGCGCCCTGGTCGCGGCCTACCGTCTGGCCCGGATGCTCGGCGCGTCGCGGCCATTTGCCCTGGCCTCCCCGGTGGCCCTGTCGCTGACGCCCCTGTTCTGGTTTGAAATGTCGAGCCCCTATGTCGATCTCGGATTGACGACCTTCATCACGCTCGCGTTTCTGGCGGTTCTGTACTGGCATCAAACGGCCAACCGGCGGTGGCTGGCGCTGGCCGGGCTGATGCTCGGCGGCGCCCTCGGCGTGAAGTATCTCGCGCTGGTCGGCTGGCTGGCGGTGCTCGGGTTTTTCATTGCACTCCGGATTCACCGGGAACGGGGAATTCCACTGGCTCAGGGCATGCGTCTGGCTGCCACCCTGCTGGTTCCAGGGCTGGTGGTCTGCTCACCCTTCCTGCTGCGGACGTTCTGGGCGACGGGGAATCCGTTTTTCCCGTTCCTGTGGAATCTGTTTCCGACGCATGCCGAAAACTGGGATGCCGAACGGACCCAGGTTCTTCTGGCTTACATCCGATATTCCGATTTCCCGCTGGCCTCGGTGGGTGATGTGGTGGCGCTGCCCTTTCGGGTCTGCCTGCTGGGGGAGCACGAAATCATCCGGCGATTCGAGGGAGAAATCGGCCCGCTCTACCTCGGATTCCTCTTTTCCTTCCTTGTCTGGCGGCACTGGTCCTTTCCGACGAAAGCCGGGGCCATTGCGGCGGTGGCCTTTTTTGCCTACTGGGCCACCAACTCGCCGCTGCTGAGATTTCTTTTGCCGGTGCTGCCCTTCGCCCTCGCGGTTGTGGCCGTTTCCTTCAGTATTTTTTCGGAGAATTTGAAAGCCCAGGGCACCGAACGAACCCTGCTGGTCGGGTGTCTGGCGCTCTGGATCGGCCTGTTCGGGTACGGGGCGGTTCGGACCTGCCGACAGGCCGGGCAGGATGGCGCGTTTGCCTGGCTGGCCGGGCGGCAGTCGGAAACGGCGCTTCTTCAATCCCGATACCAGGAATATGAATTCTTTGAATGGTTGAACCGCGAGACGCCTCCCGGCACGCGGGTCTGGCTCGTGGATACCGGGGCCCGAACCTACTATCTGGAACGACCCTTCGTGTCGGATTACGTCCTCGAGCATGCAACCCTCGCCCGGTTCGTCAGGGAATCGCGCAGCGTGGAGGAACTGGCGGCCAGGGTTCAAACCTTGAAGGTGGACTATTTGCTCATCGCGCCGGGCGTCCTTTTTGATCCGCGAACGACCCCGTTCGACCGCCCGGAGGAAATCGACCGTCTTCGGCAATATCTTCAAACCCGTTGCCAGGTCGTGAAGGCCGGAGAACGGCTG
>JAAFHI010000719.1 GCA_013298335.1 Actinomycetota bacterium | reverse complement strand
CGAGTCCGAGCGCCCCGGCATATTCCGACCCGGAGATCAGAACCAGCGCGCCGTTTTCCTCTTTGGAGAAGAGCAGTTTCTTTTCGCTCGGGTCGAAATCCACCAGCAGGAGATCGCCGGTACTGACCTGACCGGTGGCGACGAGGCTCGCGACCGGATTGACGAGGAAGCGTTCGATGGCCCGCTTGAGGTGACGCGCGCCGTACTTGAGGTCGATGCCCTCGTCGAGCAGGAACCGTTTCGTTTCGTCCGAGCAGCGAATGATGAACTTCTCGGACGCGCTCCGCATGATGCGGTCCTGCACGGCCTTGAGTTCGAGTTCGAGAATCTGCTGAAGGTGATGTTCCTTGAGACTGCGGAACACGACCACCTTGTCGATGCGGTTCATGAACTCGGGCGAGAACTTCCGTTTCGCGGCTTCGGAAGCGGTCTTGTAGATCTTGTGGTCGAGTTCGTTCTGCATGGCGTCGCGACTCGCCCGCAACGGCTGAAACCCGATGCTTCCGGTAATCAGCTCCGACATTTCCTTCGCGCCGAGATTGCTCGTCATGACGATCATCGTCTTCGAGAAATCCACCCGGCGGTTGTCGCCGAGCGTCAGCGTGGCCTTGTCGAGGATGCCGAGGAGCAACTGCCAGAGGGAATCCGACGCCTTCTCGATTTCATCGAACAGCACGAACGTCAACTGGTCGCGTTCCGTGTGGTATTTGTCGAGATTTTCCTGCGTCAGCATCGGCGATGTTTCGCGGTGTCCGAGATATCCCGGCGGCGAGCCGATGAGCTTCGCCACTTCGTGGCTGTGCTGGAATTCGGCGCAGTCGATTTTGACGACGGCGTAGGGATCGCCGAACAGCGCTTCGGCGGCGGCTTCGACGACCCGGGTCTTTCCCGATCCGGTCGGACCGAGAAACAGCATCGTTCCGATCGGGCGGCCCGGATTCGACATGCCGGCCAGGTAGATTTGGTAGAGATTCGCGATCCGTCGGACGGCGCGTTCCTGCCCGACGACCCGGCCCATCAGTTTTTCTTCGAATTCCTGCGCGCGCAGGCTCTTGATGTCCGGATTGAGCGGTATCCGCTTCGGCGTGGTTTCACTCGTGGTTGCTGCGGTGTTCATCGGTGAGCTTCGTCTCCTTGAAACGTGCTGAGAAGTTGACGAATCGAAAAGGGTTTTGGATTTGGACGGGATACTAGGCAAACCACCCGGAGTTTGCAACGCACTCTTCTTGAAAGGATGAGGGATGAAGGATGAGGGATGAAAAAGGAGTTCCGGATGCCGGTTGCCGGTCCTTCAGTTCCCCGAATTTTGCGACGAAACCATTCAAAAAACACCTCGGAAAACGAAGACTCACGCCATTGTTTTCCGGTTCATCCCTCATCCTTTTCTTCTTCACTCCCATTCGATCGTGGCGGGTGGTTTTGAAGAGATGTCGTACACCACGCGGTTGATGCCCCGCACCTCGGAAATGATGCGGCTCGAAATCCGGTGCAGGACATCGTAGGGCAGCCGGACCCAGTCGGCGGTCATGCCGTCCTGGCTTTCGACGGCCCGGATGGCGCAGGCGTTTTCGTAGGTCCGTTCGTCGCCCATCACGCCGACGCTTTGAACCGGCAGCAGAACCGCGAACGCCTGCCAGATCGCGTCATACAACCCGGCGGCGCGAATTTCCTCCTGCACGATGGCATCGGCTTTTTGCAGGAGGGCCACCCGGTCCGCCGTCACTTCCCCGAGAATGCGGACCGCCAGGCCCGGCCCCGGAAAGGGCTGGCGACCGACGATGCTTTCGGGGAGACCGAGTTCGCGACCGACCGCGCGGACCTCGTCCTTGAAAAGTTCGCGCAGCGGTTCGACGAGTTTCAGATGGAGCGTATCCGGCAGGCCGCCCACGTTGTGATGGCTTTTGATGACCGCCGACGGGCCCTTGACCGAAACCGACTCGATCACGTCTGGGTAGAGCGTGCCCTGGACCAGAAACCCGATGTCGCCGAGTTTCGCGGCTTCTTCCTGAAACACCTCGATGAACACGCGCCCGATGGCCTTGCGCTTCTTCTCGGGGTCGGTCACCCCGGCCAGTTCGGAGAGAAATCGCTCACCCGAAGCGATGCCCCGGACGTTCAGGTGCAGATCGGTAAACAGGTCCAGCACTTCCTGAAATTCATTGAGCCGCAGCACGCCGTTGTCCACGAACAGGCAGGTCAGCCGATCCCCGACCGCCTGGGCGACCAGCGCCGCCGCGACCGTCGAATCCACGCCACCCGAAAGCCCGCACACCACCCGACCGTCGCCGACCTGTTCGCGAATGGCGGCGATGGCCGATTCGATGAACCCGCGCATGGTCCAGTCAGCCTTCATCCCGGCCACGCCGATGAGGAAATTCCGCAGGACATCCTTGCCGCGCGGGCTGTGGACGACTTCCGGGTGGAACTGAAGCGCGAACAACCCACGGGACGCATCCTCCATCGCGCCGAGCGCGCTGTCGGTCCGCGCCGTGACGGTGAACCCTTCGGGCGCGCGCGTCACGTGATCGCCATGACTCATCCAGACATCGAGCGTGCCGGGCAATCCGGCGAACAGACGGCTTCCATCGGACGAGACCGAAACTGACGCGGCCCCGAATTCCCGGCGATCCGACGACTCGACGACGCCGCCGAGAAAAAAGGCCAGCATCTGCATGCCGTAACAGATACCAAGGATCGGGATGCCGAGTTCGAGAATGCCCCGGTCGCAGTGCGGCGCATCCGCGGCATACACCGACGAGGGGCCTCCGGAGAGAATGATGGCGGCTGGTTTCCGTGAACGGATTTCTTCGAGCGGCGCGCGAAACGGCAGGATTTCGCAGTAAATGTTGAGTTCGCGGACCCGCCGGGCAATCAATTGGGTGTATTGCGAACCGAAGTCCAGAATCAAGACGGTTTCGTGGTGCTGCACGGGAAAAAATCGCTCCTCGGAAATGCCGGAATGTTCGAGCCGGAAAAGGCTCGGGGGCATTCAATCACGCGGCATCGCCCGAATGCAAAAGTGCGTGCTACAATCGCGG
>JAAFHI010000660.1:2712-3242 GCA_013298335.1 Actinomycetota bacterium | reverse complement strand
AACTTCTTCGGGTACGGCAACCTGCCGCCAATCGCAAAACAATCGAATCAGAAACGGCCCAATGACTTCGGACGGAGCGTGGTAAACCAACCCCTCACGAATGCTTCGGAGAAGATGATTTCCCATCAGCGATACTTCGTTGAAACGGCCCAGCGAAATTCCAAGTCCGAGCGCCAGACCAAAATCGCGAAGACTTCCGACCGGGACTCTTCTTTCGGACGAGCGGCGGGCAAAATCAACACTCCCGCACAAAACGGCGCAAAAGAAACAGTCGAAAGAATTGGAAAGGAGTTCATAACCGGCATCATCCCCGTCGTACAGGGCGGACACCCCGGCTTCCAGATACCAACCGCCAAGATGCTCCATTGCCATCAGGATTTTGGTCACGGAAGGACCAGAATCCGGTTGATCGGTCATCATCCCTGAAATCAGGCTTTGCAGGAAAGAAAGAGGCCCCGGTCGGGCGTTTGAATCCGTTTCGGGGCCATCGACTTCGGGGCTATCGACAAACGCCTGAATTCGTTGTCGCC
>JAAFHI010000660.1:0-2702 GCA_013298335.1 Actinomycetota bacterium | reverse complement strand
CTCGCCTTCCTTCAAAGACATGTTCACGAACATAGTCCTGCCCCAGCCAATTCCGAATTCTCAAAATAAACTGTTCCGGTTTCCAGTAACGGGACTTCGTCATGGGAAGATAAAGCCTCAACCGAACAGCGTCGGCAGATTCGCGCGGACGGCGTGGGCTTCGATTTCGGAAACCACCCGGCGGGCGAATTCGAGGGCGGAGCGTCCGGCGCGGCCATCGACTTCCGGCGTGGTGCCGGTTTCCACGCATTCAATGAAGGCGGCGAGTTGCGCGCGCAGCGGTTCGTCATTCTGAACCGAGACCGGCACGGGAAGAATGACCGGACGCCCGTCCGGGGTGGCGGGCGGGTGTACGCCGAGGGCGGTCAGCTTCTGCTCCGCGTAATCCACCGAAACGTAGCCGCCCGCGTGGAAACAGCGCATTTTCCGAATCTTTTCGAGCGACACCCGGCTCGCGGTGACGTTCGCGACGCAGCCGTTCTGAAACTCGATGCGGGCGCTGGCGATATCGACTTTCGGCGAGAGCGCCGGCACGCCGACCGCGTGAATCGTCGCCACCGGTGAATTGACGAACCACGAAAGAATGTCGAGGTCGTGAATCATCAGGTCGGCGACCACGTCGATATCGAGACTGCGCGGCGTGAAGACGCTCAACCGGTCGATTTCAAAAAAGCGCGGCATTGTCACGATCTGCTTCGCGGCGCGGATGGCCGGGTTGAAGCGTTCGAGATGTCCGATCTGGAGTTTCGCGCCGGAGGCATCGGCGGCGGCGATCATCCGGTCGGCTTCTTCGAGCGTCACGGCAATCGGCTTTTCGACCAGCGCCGACTTTCCAAGTGAAAGCAGATGGCAGGCGACTTCGCAGTGACCGATGGTGGGCACGGCGACGCTGGCGGCATCGACCCGCGCGGCCAGTTCGCGGTAATCGGAAAAGTATTCGACGCCGTGGCGTTCGGCGACTTCCCGTCCGGCGGCCTCGTTGACGTCACAGACGCCGACGAGCGTCACGCCCGGAAGATTCGCGTAAATCCGGGCGTGATGTTTGCCGAGCGCGCCGACGCCGATGACTCCGACTTTCAACATGAAGTGGTTCTATTTCTGGGCCGGGGCCGCGGGGGGCGCCGGCGCGGGAGCGGTGGTCGGAGTCAGGGCCGGAATCGTCGTGAAGACTTTCAGCCCCTTTTGGGAAAAGAAGGTGCAGACCGCGTCGTTGTATTTATCGGCGGCGTCCTTCCCGGCAAACGGATTCGTGCGGGTGAGCGGCAGATCAATCCGTTCCCGAATTCCCGCGTCGAAAAGATTCAGGACCGCGACCGATGAATCGCGGAAAACCTTGGGCTGTTCGCAGACGATGACGGCGACCTGCTTGCCCTTGGCCTTGTATTTCCCGGCCACGTCACCGACCGTGCCCCCATCGTACTTGCCGCTCAGATAGGCTTTCATGCCGGTGTCCACCATCCAGTTGGTCAGGCCGTTGTTCAGGCCGAACAGTTCCTGGCAGCGGAGGTGTACGTAATCGGGAACGGAATTCGGCGGCGTATCGGCGACGACCGCCTTCACCGTGTCGTCTTCCCCTCCGACCAGCAGCGACGTCAGTCCGCCGAAATTCACCCCGTACAGTCCGATGTTGTTCGGATCGACGAGCGGCACCTGCGTGCCACCGGCGGAGGGAACCTTGATTCCCTTGAATTCCTTGATGGCGGCGACGAGATCAGCTTTTTCCTGGGTTCCGAGGCCGCTGGTCAACTGGGAGTTTTCACCGTGCGCCCGCTGGTCGATGATCATCACGTTGTAGCCGCGTTCCCACAGGCGGTATCCGAGGTCCATCATGTTCGCCCGCGATCCCTCGTATCCGTGCGAAATCACCACGCCCGGCAGTCCCGGCCCACGCAGCAGAACCCACGAGTTGAGGGATGTTCCACCCGTACTGACGGAGACCTCCTTCCACGGCAGCGACACGACCTTGCCCCATTCATCGGGCAGTTTCTTCGGAAAGTCCTTGGCCGCGGTCAGGCTGCGCTTGGGATGGGTCAGGGCGTTCACGGCATAGGCCGAAAAGGCGATGCAGCCGATCAGCAACACCACGACCGCCGGAATGAAGAACTTCAGATAGAACGTCAAACGGGTTTTGCGTTTGCGCGCGCGGTACATGCTTTTTCCTCACTTTTCGAATCGTGACGCGAGTCGCCGAACGTTACGGTTTGCGCCCGGTAATGACATGGTCGAACCAGCAGGCGTTATCCAGCGACCGGACGGAAATCTCGGTGAACCCGGCGGCGTTGAGCCACAAGGCGACCGTTTCCGCCGAATACGCGGCCCCGGACATCATATTCAGACTGAACAACGAGGCGAACAGCGCCGCGGAATGGGCGGGCGCGTCGGTGGTCATTTCCTGGACGATAAGCCGTCCCCCCGGGCGAAGCGAGCGAAAGCTCTTCTTGAGCAGACGATTGACGTGTTTTTCCGTGAATCCGTGGAGGACGCCCGACAGCAGCACGGCGTCGTTGTCGTCCCCATAGGAATCATTCAGAAAATCGCCGCCGCGAACGGTGACGCGATCCGCCAGTCCATCCCGCTGGATGAATTCCGAGGCAATCGCCGCCACTTCGGGCAGGTCCAGAATTTCCGCGGTCAGTCCGGGGGTCTTCTGAACGAGGGCGCGCGCGTAGGACCCCGGGCCGCCGCTCACGTCCAGCAGCCGC
>JAAFHI010000284.1 GCA_013298335.1 Actinomycetota bacterium | reverse complement strand
CGCCCTGCGCGCCGCCGAAACCGGCCATCTCGTCTTCAGCGCGATCCACACGACCGATGCCCAGAAGACGATCAGCCGCCTGCTCGGCTTCTATCCGCCCGAGGAACAGGTTTCCGCCCGCTCGCGCATTGCCGAAAACCTCGCCGCCGTCATTTCGCTCCGCCTGCTGCCGATGACCAACCAGCAGGGACGCATTCCGGCCATCGAAATCCTCCGCATGTCGAGTTCGATACAGGAGTGCATCCGGAACGCGGAAAAGGCGAACGACATCGGCATGGTCATCGGACGCAGCCGCGAATACGGCATGATGACCTTCGACCAGCATCTCATCGACCTCTGCCGGGAAAACAAGGTCACGCCCGAAGTGGCCCGTGCCGCCGCCTCCAACCGCGCCGAATTCGATCGCGCAATCGCGGAAGCCACGAGCGCCGGGGCGTCTTCCGCGTCCTGAGAAGCGACCGCATGAGCCAATCACGGGCCGACCACCTCACCACCGGAGCGCCGTCGTTCATTCGACCGCTCCGGTTTTTCCTCATGGTCGGTTTTGCCTGCGCGCTGGCGCTCGTGCCCGCCTGTGGACCCAAAAAGGAAGACATCTCGCTCGACGCCGCCCGGCAGGCCTGGGAACGGGCCGAATACCCGCATTCCGCCGAACTGTATGCAAAAGTGCTGGCGCGGCTGCCGGTCAACCACCCCGACCACCGCACGGCCCGGTTTGAACTGGCCCGAACCTACGAACTCAATCTCCGCAACATGGCGGCGGCGGCCCGCGAATACGCCAAACTGCTCGATGAACTCGGCGAAGGCGACCGCTCCGACCTCGCCCGCGACGCGCGACGCCATCTCGCCGAGACCTACGGTCGGCTGAAGCAGCCCCGCGAGGCGATCAACGAATATGAAACGCTACTGCTGCTCTTCCCCGAACTCGACGACCGGCGGGTCATCCGGGCCGAGATTGCCCGGCTGTACCGCGAGCAGGGCGACTTCAATCAGGCGGTGACGGAATACCGGAAGGTGGTGGAAAACGTGCCGTTCGACGCCGCCGCCGAGGATGCGTGGCAGCGAATCGCCAACATCAGCAATTTCATCCAGCGGAAATACGACGTGGCGATTGACGCCTACCGGATTCTTTCCGAGAAATCCGGGAACGCCGCCGTCCGCCGGACCGCTTTGCTTCAAATCGCCGAGTGCCAGGTCCAGTTGCTGCGCTATGAAGAAGCCGTCGAAACGCTGCGGGGCATTACCGGTCTGAACGAGACCGAACAGACCGAAGTCCGCAACCGGATTCGTACCATTCGCAAACTTCGCCAGACTTCCGCGCCGCCACCCGAAGTTGACTGGTCCAAAAAGAGACCTTCATGACGCAGGAACCCACCACACCCCCCGAATGCCGCCTCTCCATCCGCCAGATCGCCAGCGGCTTTCTGGTTCTGGGGATGACGAGTTTCGGCGGCGGCGCGGTCGTCAGCCTGCTTCAGGACCGCATCGTCAACCGGCTCAAGTGGCTGACCAATGAAGAGTTTCTCGAAGCCACCGTCCTCAGTCAGAGCCTCCCCGGCCCCATCGCAAGCAATGCCGTCACCTACGTCGGCTTCCGGCTGCACGGCGTCGCGGGCGCGCTGACCGCCACGGTTTTCTATACCCTGCCGTCGTTTCTGATGATGATCGGATTTGCGATTCTCTATGAGGGAACCCGCAACATCCCCGCCGCCGACCGGGTGTTTTTCGGCCTCAACCCGGCCACTTCGGCGCTGATTGCCGCCACCGCCTTCCGACTCGGAAAAACAGCGCTCAAAACACCCCGGCGGCGCGTCCAGGCCGCCATCGTCCTGACGCTCGCCGTGCTTTCTCCGCAACTGACGCTGCCGATGATTCTTCTGACGGCGGTCGGCGGCGCGCTCGCCGCGTGGTGCGGCGTTCCCGACTTCGCACCCGCGACCGACGGCCAGAAAGCAACCTTCAACCCCCGTCGCGCGCTCGTCTCGCTCGCCGCGCTCGTCTCGGCGGGCGCACTCTGGGTCATCGCCGCTTCCCGAAAGACGGCAATCGGGACGTTCCTTCCCGGATGGCGCCCGACCAGCCGCCTCCCCGCCCTGCTCTGGATCTGTCTGAAAATCGGCGGACTGACCTTCGGCGGCGGATTCGTCATCATTCCCCTCATCGGCCACGAAGTCGTGGACACGATGCACTGGATCACCGCCAAGGACATCTCCGACGGGGCCGCGCTCGGCATGATGACGCCGGGACCGTTCGTCATCGCCGCCACCTTCATCGGTTACCGCATCGCCGGGCTGGCGGGCGCGCTGACCGCCACCGTCGGCATCTTCTTCATTCCGTTCTGGCTGGTGATTATCGCCGCGCATTCACTGAACCGCTTTCGGGAACATCCCGGCGTACAGGGCGCGCTCGCGGGCGTCACGCCGACCGGCGTCGCGCTGCTCGCTTCCGCCGCCGTCATGATCGGACGCAACGCCCTGACCGGACCGCCCATCTCGTTCGGCGCGGCGGCGCTGCTGATTGCCGTCGGCTTCTTCCTGGTGGTCAGATACAACGTCAACCCGCTTTTCGTCCTGTTCGGCTCGGCGGTCGTCGGTTTTTTCTTTGCCCCGTGAAAAGAGGGATCAGGAATCAGGGGTCGGGGATCAGGGGGAAGAAAAGGTATCCGGTTTCGGGTGTCGGGTATCAGGTAAAGCAGGGGGCAGGAATCAGGGGTCGGGGATCAGGGGGAAGAAAAGGTGTCGGGTGTCGGGTGTCGGGTATCAGGTGAAAACGGGGAACCGGTAAGCAAAGGGAAACGGAATCAGGAATCAGAGCGGTTTGACTTCTCGCGAAGGCGGGTCATGATTTTTAAAAATCTGTTTCGGGAATCGCGACTGTGTCGGATTTGAAGACGCGGATACGCCGATCCGAGTGGCCAGTAGTCAGTGGCCAGTAGTCAGTGAATAAATGGCTTTGAAGGGTTTGGAGGCGCGGATGCGCCGGCAGAAAATAGCCCCGCCCGTCAGGGCGGGGTGACGTTGAGGAAGAATTTCGCGAGCCGCGTCAGCGGCGGCACTTCCGGTTTTCGTGCTGCGAATTGAATCATCCGTTGATGACCGAAACACATTTTCAAAAACCATAAGCGGCAAACGCTACACAGCGACAAAAAGGATTGAGCCATGAAGTTGATTTCACGAACGTTCAAAACACATCACTTAAAACTGAAAACTCAAAACGTCCTCCTCGCCTTGCTGTTCGTGCTGGCGGCGGCGGCGGGTGTCACCGCCCAGACGGTCGATCCGGCGGCGCGCAAACTCGTCACGACGTCGGCGGAAGCCCACGCGAAACTGACCGACTTCACGGCCACGGTCGAGATGAAGGCCAGCGCCATCGCCGTGCCGGATTCGACGGTCGTCATCGAGTCGCGCGGCGGGAAGTCGCTGCGGGTTCGCATCACGACCCGCGAGGGCGAATGGATCGGCGTCCGCAACAATGACGGCGTGTTTACCCGTTCGTCGAAGGACCCCGGCACCTACGCGAAGTATTCGCTGGAAGACACCGAACCGACCGTACGCGACCTGTACCTCCTGTCGGGCGTTCGCGGGCTCGTCGGTTGCTCGGCGATGTTTTCCGGCCTCGACCTCGTGGACCTCTTCGCCGACAACATCGAATCGATCAAATTCGGCAAGCCCGAAACCATCGGCGACACGGCGGTCGAGATCGTCGTCATCGGCCTTGAACAACCGACCGGTTCGCTGACCCTCGCCATCGGCAAGCAGGACCACCTCGTCCGCCGGGTGGTGTACGAAATCCGCTCAAAGGAACGTCCGGCGTCGTCATTCACCGAAACCGTCAAGGCATTCGACGCGAAAGCCAGAATCGGCGACGACGTTTTCGCCTTCACACCGCCCGAGGGGGCGAAGCTGTTCGAACCGGAGCCGCCGCCCGCGATGTACGACAAGGCGCTCAAGCCCGGCGCGGCCCCGATTCTTTTTACCGTCAACGATCTGACCGGGAAACCGCTCACGCTGGCGGATTACAAGGGAAAAGTCGTACTGGTGGATTTCTGGGCGACGTGGTGTCCGCCGTGCCGTGAGGAAATCCCGAACGTGGTTTCGGCCTTCGAGAAGTTCAAGGGTCAGGGATTCGAAGTCGTCAGCATTTCGCTCGATGAAGAAGACGGACGCGCCAAACTCGACGCCTTCATCCGGAAAAACAAAATGAACTGGCGACATGTGTTTGACGGGAAGGGCTGGGGCGCGGAAGTCGCGAAGCTCTACGGCATCCGGGCGATTCCCTTCATGATGCTCGTCGGTCGCGACGGCAAGATCGCCGCCGTCAACGTCCGGGGAGAACTGCTCGAACCGGCAATCAAGGCCGCGCTCGACGCGAAGTAGGTTCGGTTTCGAAACCGACTGAAAACAACCGGATATTTTCCTCGATGGCCCCGGATTCACGCGAAAGCTCGCGTTATCCGGGGCCATCGGCGTTCATTCAGGTCGAAAAAATCGGATACCCGGAAGACGAAAGCGTGATTGGCCCGTTTGAGGCCCTCAAAACCCTGCACGCACCCCCGGACATTGACCGCGCAGGGACCGTCATCCTCCCGGCAGGCGACGTCATCGTCCGTGCAACCTTCATCATTGACGTGGCAGGCGACGTCATCGTCCGCGCAACCTTCATCATCGACGCGGCAAGCGACGTCATCGTCCGTGCAACCTTCATCATCGACGTGGCAGGCGACGTCATCCGGCGCGTGGAAAACGTCATCGTGACGGCAAAAAGGGAACGGGGCGCGATCTTCATCACGCCCCGTTCCTTTTTTATTCAACGACCCCGCTCACGCGGGCGACGCGGAAGGTTTTACCGCTTCTTCGCCGCGCGGTCGGCGACGTTGGCCGGGGCCGGAGCGTTCCGGACCGGGCTGACGTTCGTCACCGCGAGCGAATTGTTGTCGGCGTTCGGCGCAATGTCGAAGCCGAGCGGCGCGACGGATTTCACCGTCTGACGCGACCCGACGCCGGTGTTCACGCCGATGACGTTGAGCAGGAAGCGGAACCGACGGATCGACGGCGCCGCGATGGTGAAGGTGACGTTGGTTGACTGTCCCGGCAGCAACGACACCGGGGTCGTCACCGACTGGGTTGAACCGGCCAGACCGCCCGACGTACAGGTCGCGCCGTCCGCGCTGATGAGACGGAACGGCACCGCCGGGGGCACGCCGTTCGCTTCCTGCAATTCGGTGATCTGGAAGGCCAGATTTTGCAGGGTCGTCGTGCCCACGTTGGTCAGCGTCGCATTCAGTTGAATGTCGTTGCTGTAGCCCTGCGCGCCGCAGGTCGGGGCCACGATGTTCTGGCTCGTCACGGCGAGACCGACGTTGCCGTTGACGATTGACTGGGCAAACGGCGCGCCACCAGCGCAGGTGACCGTCGGCAATCCGGTGATGTTCACCGTGTAGCTCTGGCCGGTACCGCCGCCGGTGTTCACTTCATGCACGACGAAAACGAAGTTCGTCCGGGCCGGGATTGTGACACTGAAGTTGACGGTCTGCAGTGT
>JAAFHI010000005.1 GCA_013298335.1 Actinomycetota bacterium | reverse complement strand
CGGTAACACCCTTGATTTCTTTTCAATTCGGGTCAGACGGTTTTCACCTGGAACCCGACACCCGACACCCGATACCTTTTTTCAGAACTGTTGGCTTTCCGGTTGATGTTCGAAGCTTTTGACCGCGTCGGCTTCGTTGTCGTAGGTCTCGAAAATCGAGATGAGCTTGGTGATCGTGAGCAGGTCCACGAGGCGGCGCGTGAGGTTGACGAGTTTGAGTTCGCCCCCGCCCGGCGCGCGCTTGACCGATGAAAATGATCGAACGATTTCCCCGAGGCCGCTGCTGTCCATGTAGGGCACGCCCGCCAGATTGAGGATGATCCGGCGTTCGCCGCGCTCGATCAGCCTGGCGATGTATTCCTTGAGCTGCGAATCGCCTTCGCCGAGAAGGATTTTCCCTTGGAGATCGAGTATGACGACGGCATTCACCGTACGTTCCGTGATGTTCATTGGCGGGGGAGCCTCCAGAAAACTTTCTATCGTTGTAACGTCGCCGACTCTATACAAAGCCGCCCCCGCTTTTCAAACGCTCCCACTCCCGAAAAGCGCCGTCAGATCGGCGGTAAGTGTGTCGTCTGGCGTCATTTCGGGCGCATCAGCACTCCGCCGGGCGGCGAGCAGAAACTCCACATTACCGTCCGCCCCTTCGATGGGGGAACGGATCAGCCGCTCCGGACGGAATCCGGCGGCGGTCGCGGCGGCGATGACGCGCGCGGCGGCGCGGCGGTGCAGGCGCGGCTCGCGGACGATTCCCCCCTTCCCCACATCCTCCCGACCGACTTCAAACTGCGGTTTCACGAGAATCACCAGCCGCGCGTCGGGCTTCGCGAGCGGCCCCAGCACGGGCAGGATCATCGTCATCGAAATGAACGACACGTCGCCGGTGATGAAATCGAACGGTTCGGGAAAATCGGCGGGCGCGAGAAACCGCGCATTGACGCCTTCGCGCGAAATCACCCGCTCGTCGGTACGGAGTTTCCAGACGAGCTGGTTGTGGCCGACGTCCACGGCGTAGACCCGCGCCGCGCCGTGCTGCAAAAGACAGTCGGTAAAACCGCCGGTCGAGGCCCCGACGTCGAGGCAGATCGCGTTTTCGACTTGAATGCCGAAATCGTGGAGCGCGCCTTCGAGTTTGAGTCCGCCGCGGCCCACATAGCGCAACGTCTCGCCCTTGATGCGAATCACGGCTTCGGGGCGCACCGCCTGACCGGCCTTTTCGGCGCGCTGTTCGTCAATCAGAACGGTCCCGGCGAGAATCATCGCCTGGGCTTTTTGGCGGGATTCGGCGAGGCCGAGTTCGACGAGCCGCTGATCGAGTCGGGTTTTCGGTTTCATGAAAGTTCAGTGTGGATGGCTTTGGGAAGTATCTTGAGAAAAGCGACTTTCGTGGAAAAGGGATGGTATTCGCAACCTTGGGCGGATAAATTCACCGTTCCGAAACATCAGGGCTGAAGGAGGATTTCCGATGACGCATGGAAAACCGGCAACGGTAAAAAAGACGGGGAACGAACCCTTCGGACGCGATTCCGGGTATCGTCCGGCGCGCGCTGGTACGGATGAAATCATTGCGCTCGTCCGCGGCTGGGAGGACGAAGAGGGCGACGAGCAGCGGGAAACCTTCGAATTTCTCAAACACGCGCTGGATGAACACCGCCTCTCCGTCAGGAAGCTCTTTCCATGAGCCGTCTCGTCATACTCGACGCCGGACCGCTCGGCCTGATTACCAACCCAAAATCCACCTTTGAAGTTCACGCCTGTAGCCGCTGGCTTCATTCACTGTTGTCCCAGGGCGTTGAAGTGGCGATTCCGGAAATCGCCGATTATGAAATCCGCCGCGAGTTGCTGCGGGCCGACAAGCTGAAGGGGCTGTCGCGTCTGGACAGCTTCAAGTCGCGCCTCGGATATGTCGCCATCACTACCGAAGCCATGCTTCTGGCCGCGCAACTGTGGGCGCGGGCGCGGAAAAACGGCAGGCCGACGGCGACCGACACGGCCCTCGACGCGGACGTGATTCTTTCCGCGCAGGCGCTTCTGATGGCTGAAGACGGTTACGATATCGAAGTAGCAACCACCAACGTCAAACACATCGAGCAGTTCGTCACGGCCAGGCTTTGGCAAGACATCATCTGAACGTTTTCCCGGAGGCATTGTATGGTACGTTTCCCGAAAGCCGCGCGCATCGTCCTGAGCGCGGCGATTTTTACCCTTGCACTCGCTTTTCACCCGGTGTCGGCGCAGTCACGTCCGATGACCTTCGACGATCAGATGCGCGTGAAACGCATCGCGGGCGCGACCGTGTCGCCCGACGGCAAATGGATCGTCTATCCGCAGGGCGCGGTGGATAAAGCCGCGAATCGTACGCAGTACGACCTGTGGATCATCCCCGCGACCGGCGGTGAACCCCGACAACTCACCTCCGGCAAGCGGTCGAGCAACGAGCCCTGCTGGTCGCCCGACAGCAAGTCCATTGCCTACGTGGCCGCGCCCGACGGAACGGCGCAGGTTTACGTGATCGGCATCGAGGGCGGCACGCCGCGCAAGGTCACCGATTTCTTCACCGACCTCGGCGGCCTGATCTGGTCGCCCGACGGCAAGTGGTTCGCCTTTACCGCCGACATCTATCCGGAATGCCCGGACGCTGAATGCAACCAGCGCAAGCTGGCCGAAGCCGAAGCGAGCAAGGTCAAGGCGAAGATCGCCGACCGCCTGCTTTTTCGCCACTGGACGAGCTTCAAGGAAGGCCGGCGCTCGCACATTTTCGTCGCGCCCGCGAGCGGCGGACCCGCGAAGGACGTGACGCCCGGCGACTACGACGCGCCGATCTTCAGTCTCGGCGGTAGCGACTACGCCTTTTCGCCCGACGGCACGGAACTCGCCTTCGCACGCAATACCGACAAGGACGAGGCGACCAGCACCAACAGCGACATTTTTCTCGTGTCGGTCAACGGCGGCGAAGCGAAGCGCATTTCGACGAGCAAGGGCTACGACACCAACCCGCGCTATTCGCCCGACGGCAAATACGTCGCGTGGCTGTCGATGGCCACGCCCACCTTCGAAGCCGACAAAAAGCAGATTCTGATTTACGACCGCAAGGCCGGCACGATCCGCAGCCTGACCGACAAGACCGACGTTTCGTTCGATGAAATCGCATGGCTGCCCGACAGCACGGGCATGTTCCTGACGGCGGAAAACAAGGGCCAGTCGTCGATTTACTACCTCACCCTCGCGGGCAACGACGCGAAGGTGATTTTCGAAAAGGGCCAGAACGGCAGCCTTTCGATTTCGCCGGACGGCAAGACGATCTACTTCACGAGTTCCACCTTCACCCATCCGAACGAGGTTTTCTCGTACACCAACAACGGCCAGCTCACGCAACTCACCCACGCCAACGACGCGCTCTGCTCGGAAATCAAGTTCGGCGCGGTCGAGGAAGCGTGGTACACGGGCGCGGCGGGCGCGAAGGTCCACGCGATGATCGTCAAGCCGCCGAAATTCGAGGCGGGCAAGAAGTACCCGATGATCCTGCTCATCCACGGCGGCCCGCAGGGCGCGTGGACCAACGGCTGGAGCTATCGCTGGAATCCGGAACTCTTCGCCGCGCCGGGCTACGTCGTGGTGATGGTGAATCCGCGCGGCTCGACCGGTTACGGCCAGAAATTCACCGATGAAATCAGCGGCGACTGGGGCGGCAAGGTCTACATCGACCTGATGAACGGCGTCGACCACGTCATCAAGCAGGGCTATGTCGATCCGGAGCGCATCGGCGCGGCGGGCGGCAGCTACGGCGGCTACATGGTCAACTGGATTCTCGGCCACAACCAGAACAAGCGGTTCAAGGCGCTCGTGTCGCACGCGGGCGTGTACAACCTCGAAAGCATGTACGGCGCGACCGAGGAACTCTGGTTCGCCGAATGGGAATTCAAGGGCACGCCGTGGGCCAATCCGGCGCTCTATGAAAAGTGGTCGCCGCACAAGTTCGCCAACAACTTCGACACGCCGACGCTCGTGGTCCACGGCGAACTCGACTACCGCGTGCCGGTCGGCGAGGGGCTGCAACTGTTCACCGCGCTGCAACGGCGGCATGTGCCGTCGAAGCTGCTCTACTTTCCCGACGAGGGCCACTGGGTGCTGAAACCGCAGAACAGCGAGCTTTGGTACAAGTCGGTTCATGAATGGTTCGCCACCTACCTCAAGCCGTAATCGCGGCTGAACAGTTACGAACTGAAAAGAAAACGCCGGTGGAAGTTCGCGCTTCCGCCGGCGTTTTCTTTTCGGGCGTGGTTCAAACGGCGGACCTGTTCACCCCGGCCCGGAGTGGATGGCGGGGATGGTCGTTTCAACCTCCGGAGGGGTTTCCCGCAGGCGGTCGAGCGCATCGAGAAACGGACCAACCAGCGGACGCCAGTTCGTCCCGAACTCAATCCGGGTTCCCTTGTAATCCCAGGGACGGTCTTCGAATCGCTCACGGGACATCAGCAGGGCGCTTTCGCATCCTTCTTCGAAAAAATCGTAGAAGGTGAGCACCACCGAATGGGTCGTGGCCGGCCACTTCGATTCGAGCCGCCAGACTTCCGCCTCCCACCAGGGCTGTTCATCCTCATCAGTGATGACGGACGCAATTCGCCAGCCCCGGTGATCAAGTTCGAGGGCGAGTGCGTTTTGAAGTTTCAAAACCGATTTCATCATCGTCGTTCATTGCAGACACACGGATTCAGTCCAGTTCAGCCGTGAACGAATCCTCGAATTCCGGTTCGGCGGTCCGCAGTTCGTCGACGTCGTCGAGAAACGGGTCGAGCCGTTCCCGCCAATCGTTGAACAACGTCATTTCAGCCGCCGGATTTCCCGACACTCCGGCGTGCGCGGCTTCGAGCCGTCCGTGGTCTCCCTCGTCGGTGACGGATTCGATGCGCGGGTCGATGAAAAAATTCAGGGCCACGTTCGGCGCGGCGGACCACGCCGATTCCAGAACCCAGATTTCGTAGGCCATTTCGCGTTCCTGAACGCGCCAGTTGAAACGTTCCTCGATGATTTCGGCAATCCGCCAGCCGCGTTTTTCGAGGCCGCGGCGCAGGTTCTTGCGCAGGACGGCGAGTTCCGGCTCGACGCTGGCTTCAAGGCGTTCCAGCCGGCGTTCGCGTTGGAGTCCGCGTGAAAGTTTGGCTCGTTTGTGATGACTCATGAGTGTTTTACGGCATTGTGAGTGAAAGATAGTTCGTCGCCAGCCGACGGTCGCCCGCGGCGGTGCGTCCGTTGGCGGGACGCTTGACGACCAGCACGACGTCGTCGCCCGATTTCAGCCCGGCGGTGATTTCATTGAAATCGACCTGATTCCGGACGGGCTGGCGGTTCACCGAAACGATCAGGCTGCCTTCGGCCAGACCGACTTCGGCGGCCACCCCGAACGGGCTGACGCTCGTCACGAGCGCGCCGTGGGTGTCGGTGTAGAGGTTTTCGAGTCCGAGCAGGCGCAGCTTGAGCGGCGTCGGCGTCGCGACCTCGATGCCGAGTTTGCGATCCGTCGGGCGCTCGTCGTCGCTCGAATTGGCGTTGCCGCCCTTGCGCTCCATGCGCGGACGTCCCGCGCGCGCCGGAGGCGAAAACCGTTCCTCGGTCCGCAGTTCGGTCGAACGCACTTTCCCGTCGCGGTAGTAACGAATCGTCACGGTCGTGTCGCCCGGCGTCGCGGCGAGATCGCGGATGAGGTCGCGGTCGCTGACGACCGGGCGTCCGTTGAATTCGAAGATGACGTCGCCGCTCTGCAATCCGGCGGTTTCGGCGGGACCGCCGTCGTCGAGGAACTGCACCAGCGCGCCGGTTTCCTTCGGCAGGCCATAGACCCGGGCGAATTGCGGCGAGACGCGGTCAACGTAGATGCCGAGCAGACTGCGCGACACGCTGCCGCGTTCGATGAGCTGGCGGGCCACGTCGCGCACCGTCTGCGCGGGCAGCGCAAAACCGATGCCGCTGTAGCTGCCGTCGCGCGAGGCGATGAGCGTGTTGACACCGATGACCTCGCCCGCGAGGTTCAGCAGCGGTCCCCCCGAGTTGCCGGGATTGATCGCCGCGTCGGTTTGCAGAAACTGCTGGAGCGTGTTGCGCCGGTCAGTGACGCGCTCCTTGGCGCTGATGATGCCGGTCGTGACGGTCTGTTCGAGGCCGAACGGGCTGCCGATGGCGATGACCCAGTCGCCGACCCGCAAAATGTCGGAATCGCCGAAGGACAGCGATTGCAGCCCGGCGCGCGGCTGAATCTTCACCACCGCGAGATCGGTATCGGCGTCGCCCGCGAGAAACCGCCCGGCGTACTGCGTGCCGTCGGCCAGCCGGACCGTGATGCGCGTCGCCGCCTGGACGACATGCAGGTTGGTCACGATGTGTCCGTCGGTGTCGATGAGGAACCCGGAACCGGTCGCGCCGCCGCTCCCCTGCGGCGTCGGGGCATCCACCGTACTGATATTCACGACCCCGTTTCTGGCCTTCTGCGCGACCACCGCGAACGACGAACTCAGCAGATTGACGCTTTCCTGCGGCGGCGGCGCGGCCTGCGGACCGGGCGCGGCCAGCCGCCACCCGAATCCGCTGCCGACCGCAAGGGTGAACAGACAAACCAGCGTGAAGACCCGGCTGCGGGAAACGGACTTCGGAGCGTGGGACGAATCGTTCATGAGCATATCTTTTCTCAATCGGAGGCGTTGCGGAACTCCACTTCCGACCTGTGCTGACGTATTCGGCGTCTTGTCGTTCAATCGGGACTTCGGGGAGCCCCCGTCTTTAGAAACCGATTTCGGCTCGAAAAGTTCACTTATGCGCCGCCCGATTCCAGGCAACGGGGCCGGTCCGGCGGACGCGAGGCGGGATTTTACCACCGATGACGGTCCGAGCAGTACACGACCCCGCTCAATCGGGCATCGAGCGTCGGCGACCGAACGGGTACAAACTGAAAAAGTGGGATTGGAACTCGCGAACGAGGCTTTTTCGGGGGCGATCCCCCGAGAACCGGGCGGGTGGCGGAATTCACCCTTCCACGATGTCGCTCCATTCGCCGCTGGAGAACTGGATTTCGCCGCTCTGGAATTTCCACTCGCCGCTGTTGATCGTAATCACGCGGTCGCCGCCGGAGCGCTTCGCGGCGTACATCATCCTGTCGGCGCGGACGGTGAGTTCCTCGGGCGATTCGCCCTTGTACTCGACGATGCCGAAGCTGACCGTCACTTCCCCGTCGGATTTCTCTCGCACCGTGTTGCAGATGCGTTGGCCGACCAGCCGGGCATCCTCGGCGTTCGTCTCGGGAAGAATCAGCACGAACTCGTCGCCGCCGTAGCGGAACGGCAGATCGACCTGCCTGCGGATGGTCTGCTGCGTCAGGTCGCCGACCCACCTGAGCAGATCGTCGCCCGCGACGTGGCCGCGCTCGTCGTTGTAGTGCTTGAACCCGTCGAGATCGAAATAGCACAGCGCGAAGGAACTGCCGTGCCGCTGGGCGCGGGCGATTTCGCGCGGCAGAATCGTGAAGTAGTACCGCTTGTTGTAGAGGTTGGTCAGTTCGTCGGTGATGCTCAGGCGGTGGAGCAGTTCCTGCTGGGCGCGCCGCTCGGTGACATCCATCAGAAGAAAGAGGAAGCCCTCGCTGCGGTCGGCGCGGAGCGGGCGCATGGTGACGCTCGCATAGAACTCGTCGCCGTTGCGGCGGCGCAACCGGACGTCGGATTCGCTCACGCTCGGCAGTTTTCCGGCCAGAAACTGCCGGATCGTCGCGTGAGCGGTCGAGCCCTTGAACAGCGGCAGCACCGACGTGCCGGTCAGTTCGCGGTCATCGTGGCCGAACATCATTTCCGCGCCCCGGCTGAAGGTGACGATGGTCCCTTCGCGGTCGGTCGAGATGATCGCCGTGTCTTCGGCCACGTCGAGCACGGTCTGGAGATATTCGTGCTCGGCCTGCGCGCTGCGGTAGAGCCGGGTGTTGCGAATCGCGACCGAAATCTGGAGCGCGAGGTCCTCGATAATCGACTTGTCGCCGACGTCGAAGGCTTCCGGGCGGACGCTTTCGAATTCCAGCACGCCTTCGATGACGCCGTTGAGCCAGATCGGCGAAGCGATCTTCGACCGCGACTGGGTCGAATGGCCATGCGAACCCGGCGCGTGGCGCAGGTCGCGGCAGAGAATCGTCTCGCCGCGCCGCATCGTTTCCTGAATCATCCCCGAATCGCCCTGAATCGAGGCCGCCATGACGCTCGTCGAGCCGCCGAGATCGGACGCGATGTGGAAGTTCTTGCCGTCGCGTCCGGCGAGGGTCGGCGTGTAGATCGCGACCACGTCGCATTCCGTGTAGCGGCGCAGGTGATCGACGATGTCGGCGAGCACCATGTCGAGGTCGAGGCTGCGCGCAATCTGCCGGCTGATTTCATTGATGAGAAAAACCTGGTCGCGCTTGCGCCGCGTGGCCGTGTGCTGGGCGGCGTTGGCGAGGGCGAGCCCGAGATGCTCGGCCAGATGCGCCATGGCCTGCATTTCCATGCGTTTCAGCTTGACCCGCCGGGGATATTCGATGAGGCCGAGCCCGACCCGGCGTCCGGCGTGGCGCAGGTGGACGAGCAGGCGGTTGTCGGCCACCGGAATCACCGGTTCCCCGGTCGCCGGGGTCGCGGCCAGTTCGGCGGCAACGCCCTCGGGGTCGAGCGGAGACAGCGCCGCGCCGCCGCTCGCCGTCAGCACCGCCTCGTATCCGCCGACACCGCGGTCAACTTCAGCGACCAGAATGCGAATCTTGATGCAGGGCGTGAGACGGAAGATTTCATTCACCGCGGCTTGCAGCACGTCCTCGAGGTTGAGGCTCGCGTGCAGCTTGAGTGCGACTTCCCCGAGCGTGAGCGACGGCGGCGCGGCGGCGGTTTCCTCGGCCTCGTCCGTTTCGGTTCTGGATAACGCGCGCCGCAATCGCTCGGCGGTAAAGGGCGCGAACAGGAATTCATCAATGCCGGCCTCGACGGCTCGGGCTTCGAGCGCCGGATCGGACACGTCGAGCAGGCCGATGATCCGCAGATCCGACATGACCTCGTGAATGTAGGCGAGCCCCGACCAGGCGTCCTCAAGGTCGGAGAGCTTCATCAGCACGGCGTCGAACTGATAGGCGGCGAGCAGGCCGATGATGGCCGCGCCGTCGGGCGCGATCGTCAGCGTGAGCGTCCGGCTGCGCCGCAACCGGCGTTCGAAATCCGCGCGTTCGGATGGAGACGCCCCGGCCAACAGGACCTGCTTCTTCAGGTCGAGGCGGGACATCTCGATAGTGACCGGAGCGGACATCGGCTGGTGAAAATGACTGCGGCGCGTGAAATTGAACCTGGTTCGGGAAAAAAATCAGTGTATCGCGGGCGCTTCGCCGTGACTAGCCGTCACGTAAATATCGGCGCGGCGTCTCATTTCAGGAAATACAGCAATCCCAAACCAACCAGGAACGTCACGGCCCCGAACCCGCCGAGGGCGGCGGTCAGTCCCCATAATTCGGTAAACGCGTTGATGGCGGCGTTCTCGGGATTTTGCGGGTCATAGCGGACTTCGACCGTCTGGCCGACCTGATAGCCCGGCGGATCGGTGAAGTTCGTGCTCTGGACCTGGACGGTCGCGCCGCCCGGGGTCTTGAACTCGACGAGCGGGGCCTGGGCCTTGGTCCGCGAGCCTTCCTGCGGGGTGAGGGCGACGACTTTCGCCTGCACGGTCGCCCCGCGTGAAAGCATGCGGGACTTGCTCGTGAAGAGCAGTCCCGCCGCGATCAGGATCGTCACCGCAAAGGTCAGGGTCATCACCGCGATGACCAGATTCGATTTGGTTGCCATGAATGGTTTCGGCGCTATGCCGGCGGCGCGTGGTCGGGATGCTGCGCCCGGTACGCGTCGAGGGCGGAGTTGAGGGCTTCGCAAAAAGCCCTCGGGTCATCGGGGGAAAACAACAGCCGTTTCAGCAGGCCGTCGTCGCGATCCAGCACGACGTGTTCGACGACGTTCGCCCAGTCGAGCTTGAGCGCCGGACGGAAGCCCTTTAACTTCAAATCGCCTTTCAGCATATCGGCGACATCGGAATTGGTCGTCGCCGCCGTTTCGACGTGTTCGAACGGAACGGTCATCTTTCCGCCCAGCGTGTCGAATTCGAGACGGTCGGCATAGATGCGGTATTCCTGCCAGAAATTCTTGAAAGAACATTTTGAAACATAGATCGGTGTATCGCTCATGGAGGTTTCTCCTCAGGAGAGGCGTGGTTGAAATTCGCTCCATCGTGCAGACGGGTTTATACCGCACCCGAGCCGGCGTTCCGAAAGAGAAATTTAAACCAACGAGATGAGTCTTGGGAGTCTTGGGAGTCTTGGGAGTCTTGAGCGTCTTGAGCGTCTTGAGCGTCTGGGGAGTCTGGGGAGTCTGGGGAGTCAAAGACTTTTCGCCTCTTCCCCTTTTCGCCCTTTTATCTAAACTCTTCGCCGGAGCTTCCGACTCCCAAGACCCACAAGACTCCCGAGACTCCCAAGACTTTCTTATGATCGTTACTTCCGACTACATCGACATTCCCGCCGAAGACAGCCCGATGCGGCTGTTCGTCACCGCGCCGAAGCAGGAAGGCCGCTATCCCGGCATTCTTGCCTATTCCGACATCTTTCAACTGACGGGGCCGATGATCCGCGCCTGCGTCAGACTCGCGAGCTACGGGTTCGTCGTCGCCGCGCCGGAGATCTACCACCGCATCGAACCGCCCGGTTCGCCGATTGCCTTCGATGACGCCGGGCGCACGCGCGGCCTCGACGACGCGCTGAAAACCGCCGTTTCCGAATTCGACGCCGACGCCCGGACCACGCTCGACTGGCTCGCCGCCGACCCGCGCGTCGCGCCGGGGCAGCTCGGCGTGATGGGCTTCTGCATCGGCGGCCATCTCGCCTTCCGCGCGTCCTTCAATTCGGATGTGAAAGCCACGGTCTGCTACTACGGCACGGGCATTCACAACGGAAAGCTCGGCCAGGACGCCGACTCCGGCTCGCTCGCCCGAATCAGCGATATTTGCGGCGAACTGCTCATGGTGTGGGGCGAATCCGATCCGCACATCCCGGCGGAGGGCCGCGCCACGATTCACGCCGCCCTCGACGCCGCGGGGACGAACTACCGCGTCAAAACCTATCCCGCCGAACACGCCTTCATGCGTGACGAGGGCCCGCGCTTCGACCCGCACGCCACCGACCTCGCCTTCGCCGAGACGATTGCGTTCTATGGTCGCGTCTTTGGGAAGTAGTTAGCAGTCAGTGGTTAGCAGTCAGTGGTCGACTAGGTGACGCTTGCCTTTTGGAAAACCTCGGTCTTTACTGCTCGTTCTTTACTGACTGCTAACTACTCGCTGCTAACTGCTTATCATGCGGAAGATTCAAATCTACGACGACGATGTTTTTGTCATCACCGACGTTCTCGCGCCGGAGGAATGCCGCGCGATGATCGACCTCGCCGAGCGGGCGGGCTTCGACGACGCGCCGATTCAGACGGCGGGCGGCTTCGTCGTGAACGCGCGCGTCCGCAACAACACGCGGGCGATCCTCGACGATTTCGAACTGACGGACCGCATCTGGCGACGGGTGGCGACGTTTGTGCCGCCGGTCATCCGAAACATGCACGCGGTCGGACTGAATGAACGCATCCGGTTCTATCGGTACGAACCCGGACAGTATTTCGCCCCCCATACTGATGGATACTTCTCGCGCGACAACGGCGAACGCAGCTTCCTCACCTTCATCATCTATTTGAATGATGACTGCGAAGGCGGCGCGACCAACATCGAGCCGAACGTTCACGTCACGCCCGAAGCCGGGAGCGCGCTCCTCTTTCTTCATGACCTTCGCCATGAAAGCGAGACGGTGGTCGCGGGGAGAAAATACGTTTTGCGTACCGACGTGATGTACGCTTGGCCGAAAGCAGCCTGAGCCCCCGAAAAACCGGGCCATAAAGGAACGACCGATGTACCAGGACCCCTATCAGCCGCAGTATCAACAACCACAACCGCCGCCCTACGGCGCGCCGCCGCCCACCCCGTTCAACGCCAACAAGGACGTCGAACAACTCAGGATGCTGTCCATCGGGCACTATGTTCTCGGCGGCATGACGGCGCTGTTCGGCCTGTTTCCGCTCATTTATGTCTTTATCGGCGTGGCCTTCATCGTTTCGCCGCCGCCAAGCTCCCGTCCGGGCGACCCGCCGCCCGCCGCCATCGGCTGGATCTTCACCATCATCGGAACGGTCATCAGTCTGGCCATCTGGGCCATGGCGCTCGGCACCATCTACGCCGGGCGACAGATCGCGAAGTTTCAGAAACACACGTTCTGCCTCGTGATGGCGGCGGTGAACTGCATGCTCTTCATGCCCTTCGGGACGATTCTCGGCGTGTTTACCTTCATCGTGCTGCTGCGCGATTCGGTCAAACAGCTTTTCAACGGCGGGGCACCGGTCTACCCGGTCGCGTCGCCGCCGCCCGGCCAGATTTACCGCTGACGGATTTTCTTTTTGCCACGGATTCCACGCCTTACACGGATTCGATTCTTTTATTTCGTCCACTTCATCATTCAGGAGAACTCATCCCGTGGTTACTTTCCGTTCGTTCCACGCCGTTCGGCCTCCCGCCGAAAAGGTCGCGCAGGTCGCCTGCGTTCCCTATGACGTCATCAATTCCGAAGAAGCCGCCGTGCTGGCCGAGGGCAATCCGATCAGCCTGCTCCACGTCACGCGCCCCGAAATCGACCTCCCCGCCGGCACGAATCTCTATGCCGACATCGTCTACGACACCGCCCGGCTCAACCTCGACAAACTCATCGCCGACGTTCCGTTTCTGACCGACGAACAGCCGGGGCTGTTCGCCTACCGGCAGATCATGGGCGACCACTCGCAGACCGGACTGCTCGGCGTCTGCGCGGTGGACGAATACGACGACGACACCATCCGGAAACACGAACGCACCCGGCAGGACAAGGAAGACGACCGCACGCGCCACGTCGTGACGCTCGGCATGCAGGCCGAACCGGTGTTCCTCGCCTATCGCGGCACGTCGCGCATCGACCAGCTCGTCGCGGAAGCCTGCGCGGAAGAACCGCTTTACGACTTCACCGCGCCGGACGGCATTCAGCACACGGTCTGGCGCATTCAGGAACCCGACGCGGTCAGCTCGGCATTTTTCGAAGTGCCGCTGCTCTATGTCGCGGACGGCCACCATCGCTCGGCGAGCGCGAGCCGCGCCCGGGCCGCCTGCGCCGACAAGAACCCGAACCACACCGGATACGAGGATTACAACTTTTTCCTCGCCGTCGTGTTTCCCGCCGACCAGTTGCGGATTCTGCCCTACAACCGAACCGTGAAGGACCTCAACGGCCACACGCCGGAAGCCCTGCTCGCCGCGCTGGGTGAAACGTTCACCGTCAGCGAGAACGCCGCGCCGTCGCCCGCGAACAAGGGCGAGATCGCGATGTATCTCGGCGGCAAATGGTACGGGCTGACCGTGCCGTCCGACTCGGTCGACGCCGCCGACCCCATCGGCTCGCTCGACGTGAGCATTTTGCAGGAACGGGTGCTCGCGCCGCTGTTCGGCATCGCCGACATCCGTACCGACAAGCGGATCGATTTTGTCGGCGGCATTCGCGGCACGGCGGAACTCGAAAAGCTGGTGGATTCCGGCAAGGCGGCAGTCGCCTTCTCGATGTATCCAACCTCGCTCGACGACCTGATGAACGTGGCCGACGCCAACGAAATCATGCCGCCGAAATCGACCTGGTTCGAACCGAAGCTGCGGTCGGGTCTGGCGATGCACCGGCTGTAGGAAGAAAGGGATCAGGGGTCAGGGAACAGGGATCAGGTGGGGAATGGGGAATGGGGAATGGGGAATGGAAAAAAGCGTTTGAAGTACTTGCCTCTCAAGCAAGCATCTTTTCCTTTGGAACCGAATCCTCTCAAACGTTTCGCCATGCCCCATGCCCTATCCCCCATCCCCAATCCTGTGCCTTCCCCTGATCCCTGTTCCCTGACCCCTGATCCCTTCTTCGCCCGTGACACCCTCACCGTCGCCCGCGACCTGATCGGATGCACGCTTCTGTGCGACGGGGTCGGCGGCATCATCGTAGAGACTGAGGCTTATACCGATGACGGGGCCTCGCACGCGCACCGCCCGAATCGCGGGGCGCTCATGCGCGAGACCCACGGACGGATTTACGTCTATCTGATTTACGGGATGTACTACTGCCTGAATTTCACCGCCGACGCGCGGGGTCCGGGCGCGGTACTGATTCGGGCCCTTCGTCCGACCGTCGGAATTGAAACGATGCGGGAACGGCTCGTCCGCCCGCAACCCGATCACGAACTGGCGCGCGGTCCCGGCAAGCTCTGTCGCGCCCTCGCCATCGACCTGGCGGACGACAACGGCTCCCTCGGCGAGCGGATTCACGTCTTTCCCCGCGAGAGCGAACCCGAAATCGCAGCCTCTCCTCGCATCGGCATTACGAAAGACGTCGCGCATCCGTGGCGGTTCTTCATTCCGGGCGAACGGGCAGTGAGTGGAAAAAGGTGTCGGGCATCGGGTGTCGGGTTTCAGTGACGGAAAAGGTATCTGGTGTCGGGTATCGGGTTTCAGGTAAAGACAATTCCTAATTTGACACGCGAAATGTACGGTTTTCCTACCCGAAACCCGATACCCAACACCTCGGATTGACCTGAAACCCGACACCCGACACCTGATACCTTTTCCAAACCCGACATCTCCCATGCACAACCTCGCTCCCACCAAACACCAGGAACACGTCATCAAGCACGTTCTCGGCTGCCGGATTCTCGGCGTCCTGCGCCGCCCGGAACACATTCATTTTCTTCTGGATATTCCGTTTCTGTGGAGTATCGACGCGGATGGCGCGATGGCGCTCGTACAGGATGAGGAAGCCGTCGGCGGGTTCGAGGAAACGCCTCACTTCATCGAGGACCTCATCGCCGACATTCGCCAGCTTCACGACGACGATTCGGAAGGATTGCGCTGGTTCGCCGTCCCGGAAACCGACGCGGGCATGATTGAAGATGTCGAGTTGTCTTCCGCAGAATCCGGCGGACGCTGCGCGGAAGTCCGCGTTATCGGAGACGAAGGGACACTGAAGATCGCGCTTCAGGAACTTTGAACGCCGAAATTACTGCTGCTTTTCACGAGGTTTGGCGTAGGGCGCGAGCGGCACGATGTCGGCGCGGGAGCGGGCGCTCTGAATCCAGCGGAGTTGCTCGATATCCGACTTTTCGAGCGTGAGCAGTTCGACGATCTGGCGACGCTGCTCGTCGGACGGCTCGTCCGCCGCGACTTCGCCGCGTTCCCGCACCGCCGGTTTGACCCGCGAGGTGTAGAAGTCCAGCACTTCCTCGTCGGTCACGATCACGAACGACCGGAAGCGGAAGCTGATGTACTTGTCGGTCTGAATCTTTCGTCGCAACAGCCGGTCGAACGTATCGGCGTCCATCCCGACCGATTCGAGCCGCCGACGCAGCATGACTTCCGAACCGAACAGCTTGATGAAGAACGCCTTCATCCGGGCCAGTTCTTCTTCCGTGATTCTCACGCCCGGCAACCGGCGCGCTTCCTGATCGAGCAGAATCGTGTCGATCTGAATCCGCAGCGCCCGCGTAAAATCCGTTTCGGTCAGCGCCGCCGGATTGAAATTCGGGTCGAGCGCAAGTTGCCAGACCAGATCGCTTTGCGTGATGACCTCACCGTTGACCGTGGCGACCAGCCGGTCGGTGGGCGTGGGCGACTGTGCGGCGGCGACGGCGAAAAAAGACAGGGAGACAAGGAGACAGGGAGACAGGGAGACAGAGAGATAATGCAACAAGGAGAAGACTGCCAGGAGGGTACGGAAAAAATGACCGGACGTTCCCGCTCCAGGTCTCCCGGTCTCCCTTTCTCCTTGTCTCCTTGTCTCCCGGTCTCCCGGTCTCGGTCGTTCCGCTCTTCTCATCGTCCTTGATTCTCCATTACAGTGGGCGTCCGCCCTCCAAACCATCAAGCCAACCGTCTCGGTTCAAACCATCTTCCGGTCGGAGAGTACAGTGGTGTTATGAAGGTTTCATCCACGCTTCCCAAGGTTTGTGTCATCGGTGCCGGATGCTCGGGCATTACCGCCGCCAAAGCATTGCATGAACAGGGCTTCGATTTCGACTGCTTCGAGAAAAGTGATCGCATCGGCGGCAACTGGGTGTTCAGGAACAAGAACGGGATGTCTTCGGCCTACCAGCGGCTGTTCATCAACACTTCGCGCGAGCGCATGGCCTATTCCGACTTCCCGATGCCGGATGACTACCCCGTGTTTCCACATCATTCGCAGATTGCGACCTATTTCGACAACTACGTGAGCCATTTCGGCTTCCGCGACCGGATTCGCTTCGAAACCGGCGTCGAACACGCCGAACGGCTGGCGAACGGAACCTGGGAAGTACGGCTCGACAGCGGCGAGGTTCGAACCTACGACGCGCTCGTCGTCGCCAACGGCCACCACTGGAATCCGCGCTGGCCCGAACCGGCGTTTCCCGGCGAATTTCACGGCGAAGCGATTCACGCGCACTACTACATCGACAACGAGATGTTCCGCGGCAAGAACGTCCTCGTCCTCGGCATGGGCAACAGCGCGATGGACATCGCCGTGGAAGCGAGCGAAGTCGCGAAAAAGACCTTTCTCGCCGCCCGGCGCGGGGCCTACATCGTGCCGAAGTTCCTGTTCGGCCAGCCGCTCGATCAGGTCGTGACGACACCGCTGATTCCGTGGGCCATCCGGCAGAAAATGTTTCAGGCGACGCTGCGGCTGATGATCGGAAAAATGGAGAACTACGGTCTTCAGAAACCGGATCACGGGTTCGGCGAAGCGCATCCGACGATTTCCGGACGCATTCTCGACCGGATCACCCACGGTGTCGTCACCCCGAAGCCGAACATCGCCGAACTGCTCGGCTCGCAGGTCCGGTTCACCGACGGCAGCATCGAGGACGTGGACGTGATCGTCTACTGTACCGGCTACAAGGTGACCTTTCCGTTTTTCGACGAAAATTTCATTTCCGCGCCCGACAACGACCTGCCGCTCTTCCGGCGCGTCTTCAAGCCGGACATGAACAACGTTTTCTTCATCGGCCTGCTTCAGCCCCTCGGCGCGATCATGCCGCTCTCGGAAGCCCAGGGAAAATGGGTGGCGAGCTATCTGAAAGGCGAATACGCCCTGCCCGCGCCGCCGGACGTTCTTGCCGACATCGATGCCGAACGCGACCGGATGTTCAAACGCTACGTCAAATCCAAGCGTCACACGATGCAGGTGGATTTCGACGATTACCTTTACGATTTGAAGAAGGAATTGAAACGCGGGCAGGCACGGGCCCGGTCGGGCGGCAACCGCTTGCCGGTTGAGCCGCTGGTATCGACAAAGTCGTAATCGGAGCCGTTGATGCGCATGTATATATTAGGATCGCGCGCGTACGATGAACGGGTCTTCAAAGTTTCGGGATTCGAACCGGGTGGCGGATGACTGATCGCCGAGCGGTTCCTGTTAAAAATGGGACGGTTGATTGGCTTCGGTTGGGGCTTCATGCGATAGTCCATCCCCTCCCACGGGAAATGAAAGGCGGTCCGGAATGAAACGCGGCGGATTCGACAATCGGCAGTTCGGCGGCGGCGGCGGTTTTTCCGGCGGTCTCGGCGGACGTCCATCTCAGGCCGTCATAGGCCTGATGATTGCCTCGACCGTGATGGTCGTCATTCAGGCACTCGTACGGTTTCCGCTGATCCTGATCCCCTCGCTGGTCCTGAAAGGCGCGGTTTGGACACTCCTGACCGCCACCATTACCTACTTCAATCCCCTGTCCTGGCTTTTTGGCCTTTTCATGCTCTATTTCGTCGGGAGAACCGCCGAGGGCATGCTTGGCACACGGCGTTTTCTGACCCTCTATTTCGCCGGCGGCGTCCTGATCAATGCCATTCTGACCGGCTTCGGTTTTCTGCTTCCCCGCGGCGAAGTATTCTTCACCGCCAGCGCGTTTTCGGTGATGTCGCTGCTGCTCGGCTTTTTCGCCACCCGGTTGTGGCGGCAGACCGTCATGATCTACGGCATCCCGATGACCGGAAAGACGATGTTCTTCGTTTTTGCCGGAATCGATATTGTTTTCATGCTTTACGGCGGAGGCGATTCGATCGGGTCATTACTTGGCCTCGGACTTGGCTTCCTCTACGTCAACGGACTCTCCGCCCGCCTTCCCGGTGTCGGCTGGGCCAAAGAAAAGCTTCGCCTCTGGCGAATTAAACGAAAGTATAAAAACTTCAAGGTCGTCGAATCCGAGATGAAGGAAGTCTGGGATGACCTTGAGGATCGGCTCAACAAACGGGACCGAAACGAACGCATTCACTGAATTGAATCGGATGTGGCCCCCGCTTCGCATTTCTTCGGGAGGAACAGGAGACAATGAAAAGAGTTCTCGTTGTGGACGATGATCCCGGCATTCGTGCCGTCATTACCAATACCCTCAACCGCGAGTTTGAAGTGACGACCGCCACCAATGGCCGCGAGGCGCTCGACATCCTCAATCGCGACAACAAGTTCGCGTGTGTGCTGCTCGACCTTCAGATGCCGGAAATGGATGGCGGCTCGGTGTTTCGCTCCATGCAGCAAAGTCGCGCCCTGGTGGATATTCCGGTCATTGTGCTGACCGGCGTGGATGAAATCCGCACCCAGGCCGAGGCCCTGCACGCCGGGGTCATGACCTACTTCCGGAAGCCGTTTTCCCCGTCCCAACTGCGGTCCATCGTCCTCGCCGTGACCCGCAACCGCTGATAACTTCCGGAATCAGGAAATGTGACCGACGGACGACCGTCGGTCCATTCGTGTTTTATTCGTCCGTTTTGCCCGAACGCACGCTTTACTAATTCTTTCCCGCGAATCATCATTTTTCCCATGATCAGCCTTCACGAAAAATACGAACCCGTCATCGGCCTTGAAATCCACGCGCAACTCAATACCCGCAGCAAGATTTTCTGTGCCTGCCCGAACGACTTCCACCGTCCGCCGAACGCCAACACCTGCCCGGTCTGCCTCGGTCTGCCCGGCGCGTTGCCCGTTCTGAATCGCGGCGTCATCGAAAAGGCGACCCTTGCGGCGTTCGCGCTGAATCTGCACGTCCAGGAAACCTCGATTTTCTCGCGGAAGAACTACTTCTACCCCGATCTGCCGAAGGGCTACCAGATTTCGCAATTCGACAAACCCTTTTCGCTAGCCGGTTTCGTCGAGATTCCGACCACCGAGCGCGACGATCAGGGACGCCCCGTCGAATGGCGGCTCAAGACGTTCCGCATCCAGCGCATGCACATCGAGGAAGACGCCGGAAAAAGCATGCACGA
>JAAFHI010000576.1:1692-3618 GCA_013298335.1 Actinomycetota bacterium | reverse complement strand
GGTTGCCGTTCTGCTGAACTCAAAATTTCTTCGGTGCCAACACATTGAAACTCGGGACAAATTCGCCGCCGTGCGGGTTTTCAACCCGGCTTTTTCTCCAAAATAGAAATGGGCGCGAACCGATCCGCCGGTTCACGCCCATTTCAACTCCGGAATTCCCGAATTACATCATTGTCGAGAAGTCGGTAATCCCTGATTTGTCGCCAAGAACGGCATTTTTTACGTCCGCGTTGGCCCCGATATGCGATCCGCGACCGACAATCGAGGAATCGACCCGCGCGCCCTCGGCGACCCTTGTTCCAGAAAGTACAACACTATCAACAACTTGCGCCCCTTCTTCAAGAAGGCAGTTTGACCCGATGACCGACCGGATGACCTCGACTTTCCCCTTGATGGTCGTGGACGGATCAATCAGCGACCCATGTTCGGTCACCTGTGCGCCCGATCCGGGTGGAAATCGGCGAACCGTTCCGTTCAGAACATCCCGGTTGGCCTGCCGGTATCGCTCCGGCGTGCCGATATCCAGCCAGTAGGCCTGGGTGATATCCCCGTAAAGTGGCATCTTGGACTCCAGCAGACGGGGAAAAAGTTCATACTCGAAGGAAAACTCGACACCCGTCGGAATCAAATCCAGTACCTCAGGCTCAAGCAGGTAAATCCCAGCATTAATTGACTTTGCCTTGGTCGTACCCGGTGCCGGCTTCTCCAGAAACCGCTGAATCCGGCCCTCCTCGTTCAACTCGACCACGCCGTAGGCGCGGGTGTCCTCGACATCCACGAGCACCAGCGTCGCCGCCGCCTTGCGCTGGCGGTGACGGGCCAGCACCGGTCGCAGATCGATATCCGTCAGGACATCCCCGTTAAAGACGATGAGGGTCCCGTTGACGAAGCTCTGGGCGTTCTTGATGGCGCCGGCGGTTCCGAGCGGTTGCGCCTCGACAATCGGCACAAAGCGCATTCCACCGAGCGCATCGGGGTTGAGCGCCTCTTCAATTTTTCTCGGCTGGTAGGAAAGGCTCAGGATGACATCCATCGCCCCTTCGGAATTGAGCGGTTTGAGCAGATCGAGCTGGTAGTAAATAAAGGGACGATTTGCGATTGGAACAATCGGTTTCGGCGTATGCAGCGTCAACGGCCGCAACCGCGTTCCCTTGCCCCCCGCCAGAATAAGTGCCTGCATCGGTTTTTCCTCAATCAACAGAATAGATTGCCAAGTCGTCCGACCTTTGGGTATGCTGGAAATGCGTCCACCATACTCAAAAGACCCGGTCGGAGTGATCGACATGTCTCAAGTCGTCTTCCAGATCATTGCTGTCGTTGGCTTCTTTGCCATTTCGGTGGGAACGCTCTTCGGTATCGTCTACGTTTCCCATCTTCTTTCGCGCGGACAATAGATGCCTTCCATCCGGAAGCAGTCAGTCGGGGATGTTTTCCGCATCCCCATTGTCCCTTGGCGTTTCACTTTTTCAAGCCTACCCACGCGGATGAAACTTCCGGTAGGTCTCCTGCAATCGTTCGGGCGTGACGTGGGTGTAAATCTGGGTCGTGCCCAAATCGCTGTGCCCGAGAAGCAACTGGACCGACCGTAAATCCGCCCCGTGTTCGAGGAGGTGGGTCGCGAAGGTGTGGCGCAGCATGTGGGGCGTAATCCGCCCAAGCCCGGCTTCGTGGCCGTAATCCGCAATCATCTTCCAGCAGATCTGCCGGGTCAGTTTCTTCCCCTGCGCCGTCTTGAACAGGTGCGAATCGGCCCCATCGCCCTTCGACGCCCGGAACAGCAGATACCGGTGGAGGCACTCCAGCGCCGAACCGCCGATTGGGACCTGGCGCTGCTTGCTCCCTTTCCCGAAACAGGTGAGATAGCCGAGGTCGCGGTTCACGTCGGATATCTTCAGGTCGCAGAGTTCGGAAACCCGGAGTCCGGTC
>JAAFHI010000576.1:0-1682 GCA_013298335.1 Actinomycetota bacterium | reverse complement strand
CAGTTCCAGAATCGCCCGGTCGCGCGCCCCGATTTCGGTTCCGAGATTTGGACGTTGCAGCAGGAGTTCCACTTCCTCGGGCGTCAGGAACTTCGGCAGCGTCTGCCAGCTTTTCGGCTGCCCGAGCGCGACCGTCGGATCGGTCTTGCGGTGGCCGTCCAGCACCAGAAACTTGTGAAAATTGCGGGTCGTGACCAGCGTCCGCTCGACCGACCGCGAATCGAGGCCGGACTTGAACAGGTGTTCGAGAAAACCCGAAATGTCCGTCCGCTCCAGCGTCATCAGGTCCTTCTGACGCGATTCGGCGAATTTCCTGAGTTTTTCGAGGTCCCGCCCGTAGGCTTCGAGGGTATTCGCCGACAATCCCCGTTCGACCCGCAGATAGCTGAGAAATTCCTTATCGATGGCCCGCGACATCAGCGCCTCCGTTTTGGGAGCAACCCACTTGTCACACTCCCGGTTTTACGGTTTACTAACCTCTTTTTCGAAATTGACCCGGCCCGGAATCGTTTCCCGATGAAAGTCGAAAATCTCTCAACCTACAAGACCAAAATCAACTACGACGAACTGGTCGCCACCGTCGTTGACGCCCTTCCGAAGAACCACTCGACCGGAATCAGCAAGGTCGTTTTCGTGGACCGCATCAAGGAAAAGGCCATTTCCGCCGAAATGCGCGAAAAGCTGCCGATTTTGTACCACCCGAAATCGCCGGGGTCCATGGCCTGGCTCGAAGTCGCCCTCGGCCCGATGCTCGAACAGGAAGGCTTCTGGCGCAAGTTCGCCGCCAAGCGGAGCCTTCGCAGTAACCTCACGCAATCCATCGTGGCGCTCATCGGTCAGCACTACCACCTGAACTTTTCCCACGGGATGAAAAAGAACCAGTTCGAGCCGGCGATTCGGGCCTACATCCAAAAAGGCCTCAAAACCCTTCAGGAAAAGGACACCAGTTTCCGGGCCCGGCTGATGAAACCAGTCATTCCCTACCTTGACCGGTTCGGCAGGTGGCTCGCCAAGAGCCAGCGCGATCTGGCCAAACGGCAAATGCAGAACAAGGCCGGCAAGAAGTAAAAGAGAAAAAGGCGGGACTTCCCGCCTTTTTCATTTCGACTCGGGACGGTTCAGGCCGGTGTTCCGTCGGACTCGATTTCCTTCTCGAGTTCGGCGACCACCTTTTTGAGCGCCGTCACCACTTCCGTTTTGTTGACGTCGGATCGGCGAAACTTCAAATCCAGCGAAAAGGTCTTGGCGGGTTCGATGAACCGGAACTTGAACGGTTCGGCGCGCTTGCTCGGCTTGGCCGTTTTCCGCACGTCGTCACGGGTCAGGCCCATGTTGTGAATCCTGGCAATCAGCGATTTGCGTTCTTCGTCCGAGGGTCGCCGGACAATCTGCAACAGCGTGGATTTCGAGGTGATGCCCGCCTGCCGGCACAATTGCCGGATTTCAGGGGACAGCGACCCGATGGCCAGCGCTTCGGTAATCGACGAGCGCGATCGACCGATTTTCTTGGCCATTTCCTCGTGGGTATAGCCGAACCGGTCCGCCAGCGCGATCAGCCCTTCGGCCTCCTCGAAAGCGGTCAGGTCCTTGCGTTGCAGATTTTCAATCAGGGCGATTTCCGCCACCGCCCGGTCGTCCACATCCATTTCGATGCAGGGCAACTCGGACAGTCCGGCCATCAG
>JAAFHI010000972.1 GCA_013298335.1 Actinomycetota bacterium | reverse complement strand
TGGGGGATGGGGGATGGGGGATGGGGGATGGGGGATGGGGGATGGGGGATGGGGGATGGTCCGCTATCCGTTTGAAAAATCAAGACTTTTCCACCATCCTTCATTCTCAACTCTCAACTCTCAATTCTGAACTCCCGGAGGTTCGCATGCCCCTCGACGGATTCACCGAGTTCGATTTCACTCACGACGGCGCGACGAAAACCGTCTTTCGGCGCGGAAGCGGGCCGGGCGTGGTCGTGATGCACGAAATTCCGGGCATTACGCCGGAGGTCGCGCGGTTTGCGCGGCGGGTCGCCGACGAGGGCTTCACGGTGATGATGCCGCACCTGTTCGGGACGCCCGGCAAGCCGATAACCGAGTGGTACAAACAGGCGCAAATCCTGCGGGCCTGCATCAGCCGCGAGTTTTCGGTTTTTTCGCGGCGGGAATCGAGTCCGGTGACCGACTGGCTGCGCGCGCTGTGCCGAAAAACGCACGCGGAATGCGGCGGGCCCGGCGTCGGCGCGATCGGGATGTGCCTGACCGGCGGTTTTGCGCTGAGTCTGATGGTGGATGAAGTTTTAATGGCCCCGGTCCTGAGTCAGCCATCGGTCCCGCTCGATTTGGGGCCAAGTTTCCGCTCCGCGCTCGGCATTTCCGACGCGGAACTGGTTCAGGTGAAGCGCCGGGCGGCGGAAGGATGTCCGGTGCTCGGAATGCGGTTCACCCACGATCCGTTCTGTCCGGGGGAGCGCTTCGAACGGCTGCGCCAGGAACTCGGCGACCGGTTTGAGGGTATCGAGATTGATTCGGGGCCGGGCAATGCGTACGGATTCGACACAAAATCGCACTCGGTCGTCACCACGCATCTCGTTGATGAAGCTGGAAATCCGACGCACGACGCGCTCAACCGGGTACTGGAATTTTTCCGCGAACGCCTGCACCAAGCGGCCCGGTAAAATTTTCCGGTTCCGTTTTTGAAATTCACGTGCTACGGTAGGTTTCGCAATGGGGCGGCTGCCTGAGTGTCGCCGATTCTGACGTTGCAAGGAGGTGATCCATGATCGAAGGAACACATCCGAGTTCGCCGTCAGCCAGCCTCCGGGTCAATCGTTGACGCCGCGAGACTCGGTTTTCAGGCGCATTTTCCTGAACGCGACCGCCGCCCACAGTGATGTGCGCGGCGGTTCGTGCTTTTACGTGAAGCGTTCATTTTTCCCGCTCAAGCAGGAAACTCTGAACCAAAACGAAACGGACGGCGTTTCCGCCGTCCGTCGCTTGCGTGATTGGCTCCTCAGGTAGGACTCGAACCTACAACCCTTCGGTTAACAGCCGAATGCTCTGCCATTGAGCTACTGAGGAATACGTCTTCAAAACCGAGCGCAAAATGTAGGCATCGCTCCGGTTTTTGTCAACTCCATTTTTTCGACCGCCCCAGGTGACGCTCAGGTCAGGCCAAAGTCCCGTCGCGATTTTAGAGAAACGGTTCTGGGAATTGCCGACGGGGCGGCGGTTCGGTAGGATGCCGCGTCACTGAAAAAAGCAATCGCATGGTCTCAGGAGCGAAGTAGAAACGGATGAAAACCGTCGTCTGTACCTTTTGCAATTCGGAACTCTACGCCTACGATGGCCCCGAACCGGTTCAGTTCAAAGCCTCGAACTTCAAACCGTTGCGCCCGGAATGGCCGCAGCCGAAATCCGGCGACGAACTGTTCTGCCCGGTCTGCGCCAGCAAGTTCGTCGGCGTCTCGGTCCAGAACAAACAGATTCGCATGATCATCAGCAGCGAATACCGCGGCTCAGGCAACGCCGGCAAGCTGTAGGCGACCGTCCGCCGCCGTCGTGACCTTTCCCTCGTCACTCAATTTTTCAAGATGGGCGATGACCGAGCGCTCCGCCATCGCGTGGAGCGCCTTCGGCGTGGCCGCGTAGGCGATTTCGACGATTTCGGCGGGCGTTCCCGCGCCGTCGCGAATCGCCGAGACGACCTGTGCCTCGCGGGCGAGGCGATGGGCGATGTACTGCCGGACCACGTCGTCGGGCCGAATCAGCGCCGGGCCGTGTCCGCCCGCGATGAGCTGCAAAGGCAGTTCGAGCAGGCGTTCGAGCGACGCGAGGTACAACTTCATATTCCCTTCCGGCGGATTGATGAGCACGCTGCCCAGCCCGACGACCATATCCCCCGAAATCAGTATCCCGCTCGATTCCTCGAAAAAGCAGTGGTGCCCCGGCGCGTGCCCCGGCGTGAAAATCGCCCGCAGCCGCCAGCCCGGAAAGGGATGAGGGATGAGGGATGA
>JAAFHI010000068.1 GCA_013298335.1 Actinomycetota bacterium | reverse complement strand
GGACGTCGGCGTGGGTGAGCAGCGGTTCGTCGGTGCCCGCCAGCAGGCAGGCTGCGTCATGGAGAATGGAAGCCGCCAGATCGAGCATGGCCTCGAATTCGACGCGTTCCTTTTTTCCGAAATGTCCGGCGGCCTTCAAGAGCCGGGTGACCGGTTTGCCGCGCCCGAGGAGTTCGACGAATTCGAGCACTTCCTTGCGCCGAGTCCGGAATTCTCCCAGATCGATGCCATGCACCCGTCCGGGGCAGCCCTGCGAAAGGCGGGCGAGCAGGCGGTTGTCTTCGATCGGGCGTTTGTAGTTGGCCGCGAGGAAGGCTTCCATCTCCTCGATGCCGAGCGGGGCGAACCGGATGAGCTGGCAGCGCGAACGGATGGTTTCGAGCAGACCGCCGGGGCTCGACGTGATGAGGATCATCCCGGCGTGCGGCGGGGGTTCTTCCAGAACTTTCAGCAGGGCATTGGCCGCCGAAATGTTCATGGTGTCGGCCCCGTCGAAAATCACCAGCCGCCGCCGGCCCTCGAAGGGCTGGTAGGAAAGCGTCCGCAGGACATCGCGGACCTGCCCGACCTTGATGAACGCGCCGTCGGGGGCAACGACCTGCACGTCGGGATGCTCTCCGGCCACGATGCGGTGGCAGGTCGGGCAGTCGCCGCAGCCTTCGCGTGGTCTGACCGGGCAGTTGTGGGCCTGCGCGACGGCGATGGCGAACTGGCGCTTGCCGACGCCTTCGGGACCGGCGAACAGGAGCGAGTGGGGAAGGCGGTCGGTACGCAGCCCGCGCGCGAGGAGTTCGGCGGCGCGGGCGTTACCGGCAAGTTGGGAGAAAGACATAGAAGAAAAAGGATGAGGGATGAAGGATGAGGGATGAAAAAAGGCAGAGAGACGCGGAGCCGAAACCGACGTGAAGCGCCGGGCGGGTTTTAAAACAATTCGGAAAAACCTGAAACCTGTTCCTTCATTTCCTGCTTTTTTTCATCCCTCATCCTTCAGGTCGAGGCAAACACCCGCACGAAGTTGGAACTGCCGGCGCAGTCGGGAATATGGACTTCGATGGTGGTTTCCTCACCGCCCTGAAGCGCCTTGACTCCGGCGGCCACGTTTTCTTCGCGCAATATCATGCCGAACCGGTCGTGGACCGTGAAATAAAGGTAAGGGGCCTGAACGCGGGTCAGGCTGGTGTTGATCACCGTGCCGGTGATTTTGACGTCGCCGGATGGAAGCAGGACGGCTTCGCAGGTTTCGACGCGGACGGGGTAGTTCGGGACGTTCTGGATATCGAGCTGGAGCTGACGTTGGTTCTCACTCATCGGATGAGTCCTCCGGGATTGGCGGTAAAAAAGTCGGACATGGCGAGGGTCAGGGCGGGAATCGTGTATTCCACCGGTTGAATGGCGACCCGGAGGCCGAGTTTTCGGGCCGTGTCGCTGGTGACGGGGCCGATACAGGCGACCTGAGTGTTGGCGAGGAGTTCCGTAACGGGCTGGCCGGGGAAAAGTTCGGCGAACTGGGTGACCGTCGAGGAACTGGTGAAGGTGACGGCGTCGAATTCGCCCGCCCGCAGACGGGATTGCCACCGCGCGACGTCGATTTCGGGTTTGATCGTCCGGTAGGTTTCGACGATGTCGATCTGGACGCCGAGTTGGCGAAGTTTGTCCGGCAGGACTTCACGGGCGACGCGCGCGCGCGGGAACAGCACGCGGACGCCCGCAACCCGTTCCGGTCCGCCGTGGCGGGCGGTGAAGCTTTCGATCACGCCTTCGGCCTTGAACTCCTCTGGAATCAGGTCAACGACGATGCCCTGTTCGAGCAGGGCCTCCGCCGTGGCGGTCCCGACGGCGCAGACCTGCGTGCCGCCGAGAATCCGCAGGTCGAATCCGAGCGCGTCGAGGCGTTTGCGAAACCATTCGACGCCGTTGCCGCTCGTAAAGAACACCCAGTCGTAAAAGGACGTCTGAAAGCGTCCGGTGGATTGTTCATGGAGACGCCGCAGACCGGTATCGAGGTCGTCCCATGAGATCGGGTCAACGACCGCGATGGTCGGCAGGGATTCGGCCTCCGCGCCGAATTCGGTCAGCAGATCGAGGAATTCACCCGCCTGGTGGGCGGCGCGGGTGGTCAGGATGCGTTTTCCGGCAAGCGACATGGCGAGTCTGGGAGTCTAAGTGTCTTGGAGTCTTGGAGTCTTGGCGTCTGAAGTCTGGGGAGTCTTGAGGGTCTTGGGAGTCTGGGGAGTCTTGAGCGTCTCGGGAGTCGGTAGGAAATGTCTCGGGAGTTGGTATGAAATCAGACTGGATGACCTGATCCCCGACCCCCGATCCCTTTTTCTTTTGGGCTTGAACCTGATCCCCGACCCCTGATCCCTTTTTCTTTTGGGCTTGAACCTGATCCCCGACCCCCGATCCCTTTTTCTTTTGGGTCTGAACCTGAAACCCGAAACCCGAAACCCGACACCTTTCTCCAACATACTTCCGAATCCGCACGAGAAAATAGCGAAAGTCGGATTGAATGTGACATAGTGGGCGCATGAGTGAATTTTCAGTCTCGCACGTGCTCGCGGCGCGCGAGCGGATCGCCCGACTGGTGCATCGGACACCGGTTGCGACTTCGCGGACCCTCGACACGCTGACCGGGAACACGGTTTTCCTCAAATGTGAAAATTTACAGCGCGGCGGCTCGTTCAAACTGCGCGGGGCTTCGAGTCGGTTGACCCTGCTGACGCCGGAAGAGCGCGCGCGCGGCGTTGTTGCGTTTTCATCGGGCAACCATGCGCAGGGCGTGGCGCTGGCGGCACGGGATCTCGGCATTCGGGCCACGATCGTGATGCCGACCGATGCCCCGCATTCAAAAGTTGAAGCGACTCGCGGGTACGGTGCCGAAATCGTCAGTTACGACCGCCAGACCGAGGATCGCGAAGCCATAGCCCGGCGCATTTCCGAGGAAAGCGGCGCGGTGCTGGTTCCGCCCTACGATGATTTTCGAATCATGGCCGGGCAGGGAACGACGGCGCTCGAACTGTTTGAAGAGGTCGGCGACCTCGATGCGGTCCTCGTCCCTGTGGGCGGCGGCGGCCTCCTGAGCGGATGCGCGACGGTTGCGCAGGCGCGCGAGTCGAAGGTGACGGTTTACGGCGTGGAAGCCGAACTGGCGGATGATACGTTTCGGTCTTTTCGGTCGGGCGAACGGGTCGCCATCACCCCTCCGGCGACGATTGCCGACGGAATGCGCAATCTGACCCCCGGCGAATTGACCTTCGAGGTCGTCAAACGGACCGTTTCGGACATCCTGCTTGTTTCCGATGACGACATTCGCGCGGCGATGCGGTTTTTGTTGACGCGGATGAAACTGCTGGTCGAGCCGACCGGAGCGGTTGGCGTGGCGGCGTTGCTGGCCGGAAAAGTTCCCGCCCGGGGCCAACGCATCGGCGTGGTCCTTTCCGGTGGGAATGTCGATTTCCCGGTTCTGGCTGAAGCCTTTCAATTCTCGGACGAGACGCGGTCCTGACGGGAGCGTGTCTCAATAGTCATGATTATCGTTTTTCTTCGTCTTGCGGAGGAATCGTTCAGCGATGGATGAACAGTTGGTTCAAATGATTCAGGGTCTTGAGCACCTTGTGAATTACGATGGAATCCGTCAGAACGACCCGAATTCGCCGCTTGTCACGGACCGGGCCATGACGGACAGCTATCGCCAGTGGCGCGACTATTTTTCGCTGTATCTGGCGGACCCGGTCGTCTACCGCCAGTTTTCGGGCGAACTTCAACGCACCAATCGCGGGGATTTGTGGAACTACGTCCAGCGGGCGTTTCCTTTTTCCGCGATGTTGAAACAGAACGCCCTGAATATCTCGGGGGCGACGCCCGCGCCGGTCGTGCCCAACTCGCCCGCCAGTCTTTCGGGTTCAACGTCGTCAACCTCGCTCGACCAGTTGCTCGAATCCTATTTGAGCGCGGAAGTTGACGCCCTGACCGCCGCCGAGATGGTCGAGGCCATCACCAGTGCCCCGACGCCGGCCCCCGAGCCGGTCCCCGAGAAAGCCATGTCGCCGTCACCGGTCCCGGCTCAGGAAACGCCCGCGCCCGAGGGGGATGACCGGTTCGCCGACCTCGAAGCCAAGGTCAAAAAGCTCGAAAGCGACAATGCCAGCCTGCGCAAACGGCTTTCGGTCAAACTCGGTCGCGGCGATGGGGATGAAATCGAGGAAATCGTCGCCGATTACGAACGTCGCGCGCTGGAAGCCGAAGCAAAACTGAATGAAGCGCTGAACGACGCCCCCGCCGGGAAGGGGAAGAAAGCCAGCCAGAGCACGACCCGCCTCAAGAAAAGTACGCAGGAAAAAGACCTCGTCGCCGAGTTCGAAGCCAAAATCGAACTGCTTGAAAAGAAAAATCTCAAGAAGCTCGCCGAAGTGGCCTCGCTGGCGCAGGGGATCATCAACCACCTCACCACGTTCCTGAACGACAAGGCCTGCATGGTCGGTCCGGGGGAACAGCTCGACATCGAGATCAAGTTCGCCGAACTCCAGGCCCCAATTATTCAGATGGTCCGCAAGCTCAAGAAAATCGAGGAATCCACCAAGCAGCGGTGCGGGGTCAGCGAACTCACCGAACTGGTGGAACAGTTGTTCGGCCAGTAACCGATTGGCCGCTTTCGGTTTCAATCGAAAATCTTCAACCGAAAATCTTCAATCCGGTGACACGATGCGTCGAGTCCTTCGTTCCGTAGTCGCCACGCTGATTGGTACGGCGTGGCTCTTTGCCTTCCCCGGTCTGACCTTCGTGTCGGGGCAAACCTCCAAAAGCCGCCCCGCCAAAATCGACAACGCCCTCGTGTCGCTGCCCGGACTGCGCGGGCGGGCCGTGGTGTTGCGCGATGACCGCGGCATTCCCCATATCGAGGCCGATACCGACGCCGACGCGGTGTTTGCCCAGGGGTACGTCACCGCAAGCGACCGGCTTTTTCAGATGGACCTGCTGCGCCGGACGGCCAGCGGGGAACTCTCCGAGATTTTCGGTCGGGCGGCGCTCGAACAGGACAAACTCCATCGCACGCTCGGTCTGGCGCGAGTCGCCGAAACAATCGCCGCCGGCATGCCCGCCGAGGACCGCGTGCTGGTCGAGGCCTACTGTGCCGGGGTGAACGCCTATCTGGCGTCGCTGACCGATCAGACCCTGCCGGTCGAGTGCCGGATTTTGAAGTACCGCCCGCAGCCGTGGCGTCCGGCTGACACCGTCATCATCGGACGGCTCTTCGCGGAAGACCTTTCGACGACGTGGGATTCCGACCTCGCGTTGGCTCCTTTTCGAAAATTGCCGAAGGAAGAACAGGACTATCTGCTCCCCGATGCGACGCCGCTCGATGTGCTGGTGGTCGGGGGCGAACCGGCCCGCAAGCGGACGTCTGAAGTTCGTCGGAACGCCGTCGTTCCTTCGCTCGCGGTGGTCGAGGATGCGCGTCGCCGCGTGGATGAAATGCATGCCGCCCTCGAACGGGTCGGCCTCGACGCCGAAGATCACGCCGCGAGCAACAACTGGGTCGTGAGCGGCAAACGCACCGCCACCGGCAAGCCCCTGCTCGCCAACGATCCGCACCTGCGTTCGGCGGCGCCCGGCATCTGGCACATGATTCATCTGACCACGCCATCCATGAATGTCGCCGGGGTCACCGCGCCCGGCGTGCCGCTGGTGCTCATCGGACACAACGACCGGATTGCCTGGGGCTGCACCAATCTCGCGCCGGACGTGCAGGACCTTTACCGGGAAACGTTCGAGGCGGAGAACCCGCGCCGCTACAAAACGCCTGACGGCTGGCGCGACGCGGAGGTTCGGTCGGAAGCCATCAAGGTTCGCAAACAACCGCTTTCTCCCGACACCGAAACGATCACCCAGGAAGTGACCGTGACCCGGCACGGCCCGATCATCGCCGAGCGCGGGGTCGAACGCTACGCCCTGCAATGGACGGCCCTGACCGCCGATCCGGTCGAGGTGAGCTGCTATCGGAAACTCGCGAAGGCCCGTAACTGGGATGATTTTCGCGGGGCGCTTCAGGACTATCGGGGCGCGACGCAGAACTTCATCTACGCCGACGTCGATGGGCACATCGGATACTACGGCGCGGGCCGGATTCCCATCCGCAAAAGCGGTGACGGGAGCGCCCCGGTTGACGGCGCGACCGATGACGGCGACTGGACCGGACTGATTCCGTTCGATGAACTCCCCCACGTGCTCGACCCCGCGTCCGGCATTATCGTGACTGCCAACAGCCGCATCGCCGGGCCCGGTTACAAGCATTTTCTGACGCACGACTGGTCGGCCCCGTTTCGGGCGCGGCGAATCTACGAGCGGCTGACGACCGCGGGGCACAAGCTGACGGCGGAAGATTTTCGTTCGGTTCAGGCCGATCCCTATGTATTGGGCGGTGTCCGCATGGCGAAAGCCATTCTGGCCATCGGTCGGACGAAGCGTACGGACGACGCCGGATGGAACGCGACGCTGGCGCAGATCGCGGCCTGGAAAGGCGAGGCCGTTCCGGATGAACGCGGCGTGCTGCTCGTGCGCGAACTCGTCGAAGCCTTCGGGCGCCGGGTACTGGTCGCAAAATATGGCCCGGACATGGCGAAAGCCTACGTCTGGCAGGCCCGGTCGGTGTTTTTCCTGCGCCTGCTCGACGAACAGCCGAAGGAATGGCTTCCCAAGGGGGTCGCGACCTACGCGGATCTGCTTCAGGACTGTAACCGTGAGGTTCGCGCCGACCTGACCACCCGGTTTGGGGCCGACGATACGAAGTGGACGTGGGGAGCCGCCGTACTGGCCCGCTATCCGCATCCGCTGGCGGGCGCGCCGCTGGTCGGAAAACAGTTTGCCGTCGAGCCGTTTCCGCAGATTGGAGGCACGCGCCTGATTCCGTCGCCCAATGTGGGCGCGAGCGTCTCGATGCGGTTCATTGCCGATCCGTCGGATTGGGACCGGACGCGCATGGCGATTCCGCTCGGCGAATCGGGCGATCCGGCATCGCCGTTCTGGACGAACATGCTGCCCGCGTGGCGTGAAGCGAACCCTGCGCCGTATCCGTTCACGAAAGAAGCCGTCAAGGCTGCCGCCAGAAGCCGCCTGACGCTGCTGCCCCAGACTGTTCCTCCCGGCAGCCCTGCTTCCTCAAGCGGAAATAACCGTTGAATGCCCGCTTGTCGGATCGCGCGGCTCCCGGCTATTATGCCGTCGTACTATCCAGAGTAGTCGTTTCGAATGACCTGACCATCACACCGGAGGGCACAGCCATTCTGATACCGAAGGCTCAACTCACACTTCCGACAGGCTGAACGTCGCGTGGTCGCGCGCTCTCCTGTCGTCACGACCAGGAGGCGGTATGGCCAAGCGATTGATGGGCGACACGTTCGCTCCGAAACCGACGACGAATTTCAAACCTTCCATGCCATTCGGCCAGTTTTCTCAGGCCGACGGGCGTTCCTCATTCCACTTCGATACCACCGACGACGAACTGCTCTCCGACCTTGCGCTGGCCAGCGAAAATATCCGCGCCCGGCAGGTTTTCGAGTGGGAACTGAAGCGCCGTTCCACGGGGCTCGGTTAAGGCACCCGCCCTTTTTCCCGTGAACCTCAAAAGATTCGAAACGCCGTTCATCTTTTCAGCCTCGCTGCTGATTGGTGCAACGGCGTTTTTCTTCGCGTACGCCTTCGGCTGGAACAATCTCTACGGTGACGGACAGGCGCATGTCGGCATCGCCCGCAAGCTCGTCGATGCCCCATCCGGGGCAACACTGTGGGATCGCTACGTCCAGATCGGAAGTCCGTGGCTGCCGTTGCAGCACATCCTGATGCTGCCGTTCGTGTGGTATGACCCGTGGTGGCGCAACGGCGTCGCGGGCAGCCTCGTCTCGGTCGGCGCGTTCGCCGTCGCGGCAACCTTTCTCTTTCAACTCGCGAAACTCGAATTTTCAACCGGTTCGACGGCCCGCTTCGCGCCGTGGCTGGCGTGGCTCTACTTTGTGGCGAATCCGCCGCTGCTCTACGTACAGGCGACGCCGCTCACCGAGCCCGTCTTTCTCGCGACCTTTGTCGGAAGCGTCTATTTCCTGAGAAAGTGGCGCGACGATCAAAAACTGACCACGCTCGCGCTGGCCGGCATCTGGGCGACGCTCGTCACGCTCGCGCGCTACGAAGGCTGGGCGCTGCTGCCGTTCTCCGCGGTGTACGTTGTGCTGGCCTCGCGCCGTCCGTTGAAACTGCGGCTCATCGACGGTGCAATCTGGGGAATCTTCGCGGCCATCGGTCCGGTCTACTGGCTGTGGCACAACCACGCGATTTTCGGCAACGCGCTCGAATTTCTGAACGGCATCAATTCGGCGCGGGGATATTTCTCGCGGCACAGCGATGAACTGAGCTACACCAACTTCGTCATCGGACGCCCGCTGTTTGCGTTCGGCCTGCTGCTCCTGACGGTCGCGATCTGCGTAACCCCGACCACGCTCATTCTCGGCGCGCTCGGCCTTGTATCTACTTTTGCGAAGTATCTGTTTACTTCGTTCCACCAGAAAAAATTCATCCTTCATCCTTCATCCTTCATCCTTCTCTCCGTTCCGCCGTTGTTCACCTGCTACAGCCTTTATTCGGGGAACATCCAGATTTATCCGTTCTTTCTGAACAATCGCTACGGACTGCCGGCCCTGCCGCTGCTGGCCCTGGCCGTGCCTTTTCTTTGTTTAAAGATTGCTGAACAACGACGAAGCGATGTTGGAAAACAGTTGCTCTGGGGCGTGTTTGCCGCACTCTGTCTGGGTCAGTCGGCGTGGCTGCTCAAGGACGGCTTCCGGCAGTTGTCGGTGTTTCAGGAAGGCTATCGGGTACAGGCGTTTCGCTCAGTACGTGAACAGAAAGCGCTGGCTGAATACGTCCGTTCGCAATCAATTCACGGCGGCATCGTGATGCACACCGGCGAACTCGCGCAGGTCATCGCCGACGGCGGGCTGCGCTACGGGCAGGTCGTCCACGAGGGGACCGGACCGTGGCACGATCTGGCGGTGAAGGTTCCCGATTCGGTCGAATACGTGATCTCTCGCGAAGGCGACGCGGTGGACGACATCCTCAAGAGAAATCCGCCGTGGAAGGCGAACTTCCGGGTGGTGTGGGAAGTGGGTTCACCGAAGCTGGTGGTACTGAAACGTGTTTCTTGAACACAAAGGCACAAAGACACGAAGGCACAAAGAGAAAGCAAAACCTTTGTGTCTCTGTGTCTTTGTGCCTTTGTGTTCAGGTTTACGTATTCCTCAGACCTTCCGCCGGGTCGAGCCGCGCCGCGCGCCATGCCGGGTAAATCGTGGCGAGAAAACTGACGCCGAGCGCGATGACGATGACGACCGCCGTGTCCGCCCACGACAACCGGAAGGGAACGGCGGCAATCGAGTAAATCCGGGCATCGAGCTGAATCAGTTGGTAGCGGTCGCAGAGAATCGCGGTCGTGATGCCGAAAATGCCGGCGATAAAGGTTCCGATGGCCCCGAGGGCGAGTCCCTGTGCGATGAACACCGTCAGCATCGCGCGCGGCGTCGCCCCCAT
>JAAFHI010000881.1 GCA_013298335.1 Actinomycetota bacterium | reverse complement strand
GCGCTGGACGCGACCAAGTAAAAGGTGTCGGGTATCGGGTGTCGGGTTTCAGGTCAAACCATAATTTTGAGTTTTGAATTTTGTGTTAAGGGCCAAACGCTGGCGTGAAACTCAAAACTCAACACTGAAAACTGAAAACCGGTTTTCACCTGAAACCCGACACCTGAAACCCGACACCTTCCCCTGAAACCCGACACCCGAAACCTGAAACCTTTTCCAAGTTGAAAATTCCTTCCCGGTGCGTGAAGAATGGCCCCGACCAATCTTCATATTCAATTCGCACGCAAGGAGTTCAACACGGTGCAGAAACTCACCCGCACTTTCGGGGCCTGCCTGCTCGGAGGCACGCTGCTTTTTTCCCCGCTCGCGGCGCGACCGGCACTCGGTGACGAACCGACCGACATCGACCGCGCCATGCAATCCATCCGACCGGAAACCGTGGAGGCGCACCTGCGCTTTCTCGCCGACGACCTGCTCGAAGGTCGCGGTCCGGGGACGCGCGGCGCGGAACTCGCCGCCAAATACATTGCCACGCAGTTCGAAGCCTACGGTCTCGAACCCGCCGCCCCGAATTTTCTGCAAAACGTTCCGATCGTGAACATGAAGGCCGATCCCGCGACCGCGCTCAGCGTCACCGGGCCGAACGGCGGCAAGGAAACCTTCAAGTACGGCGAGGAATTCACCGCCCAATCCGGCGAGGGCGTCGAGCAGGTTGACCTGAAGGGCAACGAGATCGTGTTCGTCGGCTATGGGATTTCATCTCCCGAAAGCAACTGGGACGACTACAAGGGCGTGGATTTGAAGGGGAAAATCGCGATGATGCTCGTCAACGAGCCGGGGCGCGACGATCCGAAGATGTTCGGCGGACCGGCGCTGACGTACTATGGCCGGTGGACCTACAAATATGAAGAAGCCGCGCGTCATGGCGCGGCGGGCGTGCTGCTCGTCCACACGACCGAGACGGCGACCTATCCGTGGCAGGTGGTGCAGAGTTCCAACACCGGCAACCGTTCGGAACTGGTGCGCGACGCAAGTTCGCCGCCGGTGGTGAAGCTGAAATCGTGGGTGACGTTTGACGCGGCGTTCCGCATCGCGAAGCTCGGCGGACACAATCTCGTCGAGATGGCGAAGCAGGCCGAGACGCGCGGGTTCAAACCGACGGCGCTCGGAACGAAGATCGACCTCAGCCTGAAAAGCACGATTTCGACGCTCAATTCGGCGAATGTCGCGGGCGTCGTGCGCGGGAGCGACCCGAAGCTGAAGGATGAATACGTCGTGGTGTCGGCGCATTACGACCACCTCGGCGTCCGCGAGAAGAATCCCGGCGACAAGATTTACAACGGCGCGCACGACAACGCCTCGGGCGTGGCCTGCGTGCTGGGAATGGCGGAAGCCGTGGCGCGCATGCCGAAGAAGCCGCGCCGCTCGATTCTCTTTCTGTCGGTGACGGCGGAGGAGCAGGGCTTGCTGGGCGCGCAGTACTACGCGGAGCATCCGATTTTTCCGCTCGCGAAGACCGCCGCCAACGTCAACGTGGACGAGGCCAACGTCTGGGGCCGGACGCGGGACTTCGTCCCGATGGGCGCGGAGCGTTCGTCGCTCGGGCCGATCATCGACAAGCTCGCCAAGGCGCAGGGCCTGACGATGAAGCCCGACCAGTTTCCGGAAAAGGGATCGTTCTTCCGTTCGGACCACTTCTGCTTCGCGAAAGTCGGCGTTCCCTGCATCACGCTCGGCCTCGGGGTCGATGTCGAGGGCAAGCCGAAGGACTGGGGGAAGGAAAAGTTCGAGGAGTTCAACAAGACCGACTACCACCAGCCGTCGGACGAGATCAAAGCCGACTGGGACTTCCGCGGCCTGCAACAGCACGCGCAGTTCGCGCTGCTCATCACGGCGACCATCGCGAACGAAGACACGCTTCCGACGTGGAACCCCGGCGATCCCTTCAAGGCGGCGCGTGACAAAACGCTCGCCGGACACTGAGAAATGCGGAATGCGGAATATCGAATGCGGAATGAACCCCATCGCGTTTGTATTCCGCATTCGATATTCCGCATTCGTCTTTCACGTTCCAGAAAATGTCAAAAGACCCTTTGATGGTGGAGAGCCTCGCGCTGCTCCGCCAATCCACCAAAAACCCGAATGCTTCCTTTCGCGAAGGCCAATGGGAGGCGATTCAGCACCTGGTTGAAGGTCGGAATCGCCTTCTGATGGTTCAGCGGACCGGGTGGGGGAAAAGCGTGGTGTACTTTCTGGCCACGCGCCTGCTCCGGGATCGGGGCGCGGGGCCAACCCTGCTCGTCTCGCCGCTGCTCGCCCTGATGCGGAATCAGATCGAGGCGGCGGAGCGCATCGGCATCCGCGCGGCCACCATCAATTCCTCGAACAAGGACGACTGGAACGATGTCGCGCGGCGCCTTCACAACGACGAAATTGATGTTCTGCTGATTTCGCCGGAACGTCTCGCCAACAGTGATTTTCGCGAAACGGTGCTGCTGCCGGTCGCCGGTCGCATCGGCATGTTCGTCG
>JAAFHI010000878.1 GCA_013298335.1 Actinomycetota bacterium | reverse complement strand
CGCTCAGGCGTCAATCGGAAACCGTCGCCCGTGCGTTCTCGCGCGGGCGATTTTCTTTTCGACCAATCGGGCGGTTTTCCATCCCGGCGGCGACTCTTTTTTTGAATCCCTCGCGAAAAGAAAAACCCTGCCCCCGGGCGAAGAAGCGGGTTGCCTTGCGCGATGACGAGGAAGTATATTCGGCGGTGCTTTTCCGTTATCCGCGCCCGGAGTTTCATCCACGTGGTCGGTTCGTCAGTCTCTGCAACATCCGCAACCGCCGTATCGGTCTCGTCCGCTGCCGAAAAGGAAGTCGCCCTGAGAACGTGGTTTCAAAGCCACGCGCCCGTTCTCGTCGCCTTCTCCGGCGGCGTTGACAGTGCCTACCTCGGTTTTCTGGCGGCCAGTGAACTCGGCCCGGCGGCGCTGTGCGTGACGGCGGTCAGTCCGAGTTTGGCCAGCGTGGAAAAAGAGGAACTGACCCGGTTCGTGACGCAGTACGGCCTGTCCCACCGATTCGTCGAAACGCGCGAAATGGACCGCGCCGAATATCGGGCCAACGCGCCCGACCGGTGCTACTTCTGCAAGAGCGAACTCTTTGACACGCTCGGCCCGATTGCCGCGGCGGAAGGCATCGACACCGTCTGCGACGGCACCAACGCCGATGACGCGGCGGACATCCGCCCCGGACGGCGCGCCGGTCGCGAGCGCGGCGTGGCGAGTCCCCTGCTCGAACTCGGTTTTACCAAGGCGGACATCCGCGAACGCTCCCGCCACTGGGGACTGCCGACCGCCGAAAAGCCCGCCGCGCCCTGTCTCGCGTCGCGAATTCCCTACGGCACGCCGGTCACCATTGAAAGACTTTCAGTCGTCGAACGCGGCGAGCGCGCGCTGCGCGACCTCGGCTTCGTCGAATTCCGTCTCCGTCACCACGGAGACACCGCCCGCATTGAAATTTCTCGCGCCGAACTCGTCCGCGCCCTCGACCAGTCGATGGCCGACACCATCGTGGCGCGTCTGAAACCGCTCGGATTCACGTTCATCGCGCTCGACCTCGAAGGTTTCCGGTCCGGCGCGCTGAATCAATCGAGTCCGGATGCCGGAGGTCGGAATACCGGATAGTCGGAAGAATCTCGCCGGGGCTGTCGTTTTCGTCCTTATCGCTTCGTTTTTCCCCGCGCCGTCGAGTTTTCACCGCTTCCCCGCTTTCCGCTTGGCCGGCATCCGCGCTCATCACCCGGAAACTCCATTTACCTCGCCCTCATACAGGAGAACTCCCCATGCCAACTGCATTCGTCGACGATGCCCGCAATTTCAAGGAAGACAATCCTTTCGAATCGATGATGTCGCGATTCGACAACGCGGCGAAACTGCTCGACCTGGACCCGAACATCTACCGCATCCTGCGGTGTCCGACCCGCGAAATGACGGTTTACATCCCGACGCTGATGGACGACGGACGCTATGAAGTGTTTGTCGGCTATCGCGTCCAGCACAATTTCGCGCGGGGTCCGGCCAAGGGCGGCATTCGCTACGCCAAGGACGTGTCGATCGACGAAGTCCGCGCGCTCGCGGCGTGGATGACCTGGAAATGCGCGGTCGTGAACATTCCCTACGGCGGCGCGAAGGGCGGCATCATCTGCGACCCGCACAATATGTCGCAGGGCGAACTCGAACGGCTGACCCGGCGGTACACCTCGGAGATTCTCGACATTATCGGACCGGAACGCGACGTCCCCGCCCCGGACATGAACACCAACGAACAGGTCATGGCGTGGGTCATGGACACCTACTCGATGCACGCCCGCCACACCGTGAACGCCGTCGTGACCGGCAAGCCGGTCGAACTCGGCGGCTCGCAGGGCCGGCGCGAAGCCACCGGACGCGGCCTGATGTTCGTGATCAACGAAGCCTGCAAGAAGTTCGGGCTGAAGCCAGCGGACACCCGCGTGGTGGTGCAGGGGTCCGGCAACGTCGGCGGCATCGGCGCAACCCTGCTCTACGAGGCGGGGTACAAGATCATCGCCATTTCGGAGATCAAGAACGGCATCTACAACCCGAACGGAATCAACATTCCCGAAGCCCTCGACTATCTGCGGAAACACAAGACGTTCGACGGCTACGAAGGCGCCGAGATCGTCTCGAACTCCGACCTGCTCGAACTCGAGTGCGACGTGCTGATGCCCGCCGCCACCGAGAACCAGATCACCTCCAAGAATGTCGAAAACATCAAGTGCCGCATCCTCTGCGAAGGCGCGAACGGTCCGACGACCGCCCACGCCGACCAGGTGCTCGAACGCAAGGGCGTCTTCGTGATTCCGGACATTCTGGCGAACGCCGGGGGCGTGACGGTTTCCTACTTCGAATGGGTGCAGAACCGGATGGGCTTTTTCTGGAAGGAAGACCTCGTCAACGAACGTCTCCAGGACACGATGGTGTCGAGCTTCAACGATGTCGTGAACTTTTCGGAGAAACACAAGGTGGACATGCGGACGGCGGCCTACATGCTGGCCATCGACCGGGTGGCCTACGAAACCAAGATGCGCGGAATTTATGCCTGATCGAGG
>JAAFHI010000409.1 GCA_013298335.1 Actinomycetota bacterium | reverse complement strand
TGAGGTTGTCGAAAATCTTGTGGGCGAGTTCGACCGCGACCGAGCCGAGCGAGACGGCGTGGGCGCCGATGCCGGTTTCGGTCCGGATGCGCTTGGCGACCGAAAACGAACGTTCGAGCAGGCGGTGGAGCAGGACGCCCGCGACGCCGGCCTTCACGGCGTGGGCGTAGGCATCTTTCACCTGGCCGAGAATCTGGGCTTCGCCGACCACCATCGAGTCGAGGCTCGACGCGACCCGGAAAAGGTGGCGGACGACGTGCGAGTCTTCGTGAACGTAGAGGTGCGGCTGAACCTGCTGCGCCGGCAGGTCGTGAAACGTATGCAGAAAGGTCGTGATGTGCCGGATCGCCTCGTCGTGCGGCATCAGGGGCCGGGCGATGACCTCGACCCGGTTGCAGGTTGAGACGATGAGCCCTTCCTCGATCAGCGAACGGTCCACCAGCCGGTGCAGGGCTTCCACGATGCACGTATTCGGGAACGCGAGTTTTTCGCGCACCGCGACGGGGGCCGTTTTGTGATTGAGTCCGACGAGAACCAGATTCATTGGAAGAAGTCAGAAGTCAGAAGTCGGTGGCCAGTGGTCAGCCGTCAGCTTTGGGAAGCGGCGGCGAGTATAGAGCATTTAGCGAAATCCGTTCAGTTTTCGTTCGTCCGACGTCATGAAACCCGTTCAGGAAGCCGATGCTGATCAGGCTGATGAGCACGATCATGAAGCCGATGATGCCGAGCAGGGCCGCCCGCCGTCCCCGCCACCCCGCCGTCAGGCGATAGTGTGCGACGAAGAAATAGATGATCCAGGTTGCCAGCGCGAGAAATTCGAGCGGATCGCCGTGCCAGTAGAACCCGTTGAGCCGCCGCGAGCCGACGATACCCGTCAGGATGCCGAGCGACAACAGGACGAAGCCGATGAGCAGCGATTTCGAGCCCAGGTCGTCGCAGGTGTCGAGCGACGGCAGGCGTTCGAGCAGGCCGCCGAAGCGTTTGCGCTTCAACTGGCGCTCCTGAACGATGTAGAGCGTGGCCGCCAGAAAGAGAATCGCGAAGGCGGCGTAGGAAAAGATGAAAAAGACGATGTGGACCGTCAGCAGCGATTCCATCTGGCTCGAAAACCGGCGGACGGCGGCGGGGTCGTTGTGGGCGGGTAGAAACCAGGCCGCGAGCGTGAACAGAAAGACCATCGGCATGGCGAACGAGGCGAAGGCCCGCGAGCGGTACCAGAAATGCGCGCCGAGAAAATAGGCCGCCAGCGACCATCCCAGAAACGAGCAGACCTCCTGGTAGGTGAACAGCGGACACCGCCGGACTTCCCATCCCTGCGCCAGAATCGAGGTCGTATGGGTCGCGAATCCGGCGGTGAAGGTCCAGAGCGCCACCGTGAAGAGCGCGTTCTGTCGGCGCACAAACACGAGCAGGGCATGGATCAAGCCGACCGAATAGCAGGCGACGCTGATGAGGAGCAGGAATTTCACGAAACGGTCCGGGTGTCGTAGCGAGAGTTGAAGGCGCAATCTCAGGGAGGAAGAAACCGCGGCCCCGAAAAGGAAGCGAATTCACGAATCAGGGGTGACGAGCGATTGTACGACGGCCCACCGGTTCCCTCAATGTGTCGGCTTCCTTTTGCGCCGAACGGAGACGAAGTTGCCCGCCCTTCGGCTTTCCGACTATGCTTGCGCGGCCCTCAACAGTCAGTTTCTCAAATCTGAATCCCCTGAAGAGCTTCGGAGGTCGGCGATGAGCTTGTTCGACAGAGTCCGCGCAATGCGGGAACAAGTGGTCGGAATGCTGGACAATGCCAAGTTGCGGCATGAAATCGAGCGGTTCGAAAGCGAACTGGAGTCGAATCCGGAAAACCTGCACGCCATGCAGGAACTCGGAACGCTGTATCAGGAAGGCAGCGAACTCCAGAAATCGGTCGAAGTGCTCTGCAAGATCGCCGAAATCCACCGCCAGCGCGGGGAGTTCGAGCAGATGCTGGCTTTCTACCGCAAGGCCGAGCGGCTGGCGACCGGGGACGGGCGGCTCGACATCCTCCAGAAACTGGTGGACGTCAACGTCCAGTTGCGCCGGTTCGACGATGCCTACCAGCGGGCCCGGCAGGTCGTGGAATTCATGATGGCCCGGTCCGAACCCGAGGCGGCGGTCGCCTACGCGGACGAACTGCCGAACCTCGGCGTGAAGGACATTTTCTATCGGAGCGAGCTGAAGGTGCTGGCGGGCGTGGCGCGCGAAACGGCGGTCGGCGGGGAATCCGGGAGTACGTGGATCGTCGAGGGCGTGACCCCCGTGACGCCGGTCCACGCGCTGCGCGAGACCGAAGAACGGTTTCCCGAAATGACCATCCTGCTGGTGGACGACGAGCCGGGTATTTTACAGGTGCTCCAGACCAGCCTCCGGTCAATCGGCGCGCGGATCGTCACCGCGACCAACGGGCAGGAAGCCACCGAGCGGGTACTCGCGCACCATCCGACGCTCATCATCAGCGATCTGAACATGCCCGACATGGACGGAAGCCAGTTTTTCGAATGGTTGCGGGCGCAGCCGACGTTCGCGGCGACGCCGTTCGTCTGTCTGTCGTCGGTGTCGGACGAAATGGAAAAGCTGGCCGCCTTCGACCGCGGCGTCGAGGATTACTGGACGAAACCGTTCCGTCCGGCGGAGGTCGCGCACCGCGTCCGTCGGCTGCTGCGCCGGGTCCGCCCGCCGGTCGATCTGATGGGGAAGTTGTCGCAGATCGCGTTTCCGGAAGTGATCCAGATTCTCGATTCGGGGCGCAAGACCGGCGTTCTGTCCATCCAGTCCGAATCCGCCGAGGCGGTCCTCCATTTTCGCGACGGGTTCATCGTCGAGGCCGAGCATGGCGCGACCCGCGGGGAACGCGCGGTCTTCGAGATCATCGGCTGGCTGAGCGGGGAATTCACCTTCCGGTCCTGTCCGGTGACGCGCGAGGCGACCATCGAGCTGAATGCCCAGCAGTTGCTGATGGAAGCCTTTCGCCGTTTCGACGAGGCGCAGCACCTGATCAGCGAATTGCCCGAGCGGGATGCGACCTATCTGTGCGGCGACGACTTCGATCAGGCCCCGGATGTGGCCGAGGAAATCGCTCAGGCGGGCGAGTTCGCCGCGAACATCGGGCGGGTCCGGACGCTCTTCGACGGGCGGCGCACCCTCGGCGAATGCTGCGAGGCCCTGAGCGGCGACCTTGAAACCCTCATGCTGGTCAGGGAACTGATTGACCGGAAGCTGCTGGTGCCGGGGCAGGAAATCCTTCTCTGACGGGGCGGACACGAGCGAAAATCCATCCAGGGGGACAGATTTCGCCTTGTATTGTGGAATGGCGCGTGTGTTATATTCCGTTCACTTTTTTCATCGTACGGTCGCAACAAGGTATTTTGAATTCTTTCCAAAAGCGGGCGCGTTGCGTCCCGCGTCCCGATTAACGACGTTATGAATCAAAAACAAGCCGGCGAAATTTTGTGTTCCGTCTGTAACGCGTCCAATGATTCGAGCTGGGCCTTCTGCCAGCAGTGCGGCTCCCCGCTTCAATCGCAGCCGCAGGTTACGCCGCCGGCCGTCCGACCGACGCCACAGTCCGTTCCCTATACGCCGCCCCCGGCCGCCCCGCCCCTTCCGGCGACCGTCATCGCCGCCCCGCCGGTGATGCCGCCGGCCCCGCCGACCATCGTGTCTCCGCCTCCGGTCGCTCCGCCGACGGTCATTGCTCAACCGGTCGCGCCCCCGACGGTGATTGCCCAGCCGGTCGCGCCTCCGACAGTGGTGGCGCAGCCCGTCGCTCCGCCGACGGTCATCGCGCAGCCGGTCGCGCCCCCGACGGTGGTGGCCCAGCCGGCAGTGGCACCCCCGACCGTGATTGCCCAGCCGGCGGTGCCGGCGGCCCCCGCGACCGTGGTTTCCCGGGCACCCGTTTCGGGCGGAACCGCCGATATTCAGAACGGCATCGTTTGCGGCAATTGCAGCAAGGTGAATCAGCCCGGAAGCAGTTTCTGCGCCGGGTGCGGTTCGCCGCTTCCCGCCGAAAAGACGCTGTTCATGTCGGCGCCGAAAGCCGGTCCGGTCGCCCGGTTGCGACTGATTCAGGAAGGCGGCGGCGAAGGCGAAGCCTACAAGCTCGAAACCGACGAAACGGCCATTGGCCGGAACAAGGGAAACATCACTTTCCCCCACGACGGGTATATGTCCGGTCTGCATGCGCGGATCGTCCGCAAGGGCGATGAATTCATCCTCGTGGACGACAATTCGCGCAACGGCACGTTCAAGAAAATCGACGGCCCGGTGACGCTCAAATCGGGTGACGTCATCCTGATCGGGAAACAGTTGTTCCGCTTCGAGATTTAAACAGGCTTCCGGCGCGTTTTGCGCCCGACCTGCGTTTCTCATTCCGTGAAAGGTTCCCTCCCTTCAGTGACGAACGCCAGCCATGAAATCTGGATCAGCATTGCCGCTTGTACGGATGTGGGCATGCGTCGAACCGGCAATGAGGACAACCTCCAGATTGCCGACCTGACCAGTGGGAAGGCCGGGTTTGTCCCGGACCAGAACCTGCTCGTTCCCGAAGTTGCCCGCCACCTCGTCGGGCCGCGGGGAACGCTGCTGAT
>JAAFHI010000273.1 GCA_013298335.1 Actinomycetota bacterium | reverse complement strand
GCCCGATTTCAAGGCATTTGTGCGTCTTCACATGCGGGCGCAACCGCACGCCCAGCCGGTGAATCCGCTCGCTCACCAGTGCAATGTTCGATTTCACCCGGTCCAGGTCGAGAATCAACGAAGGCGTCGGTACATCCAGAAACGGCGTCATGAACGTTCTCCCAATTCCAAAAGGTCACCCAAAATCGAATACCCGGCGCGATTCGTCAAGCGAACCGTCGCCGGGTATTACCTTGCGTCTTCGCGCCTTCGCGCCTTTGCGTTCCCGTTTTAAGCAACCGTAATGGTCGTACCGTCAAACTTCGTCAGCGAAAAACCCGCAAACGTCTCGTTGTAGGTCGCCTTCAGGTCTTTCAGAACGTTGATCGCCACCTGCTCACCGAGCAGCGCGCCCTGCACGCCGTCCGTCTGCCAGTGAACGCCCGCCCCGTCGCGCGAACGGAAAATGTTCGCCGCCAGCTTGTTGAGTTCCTGACCGATGGTCATCGTGCCGGCGTCAGGTCCGGTGTAGGGCACCAGCGCCGTACCGGTCGAATCCGGTACAACCGGGTTCGGAATCACAAAGGATTCCTTGAAAAACGCCTTGAGCATCGTGATTGTCGCGCCCGCGAACGCTCCGTGGCCCGCCGGATACGCCGGATGCGTCGGCGATCCTTCCGGAAACGCCATCGGCAGCAGATAGGTCCCGTTCTGCGAAAAAACCTGCGCCACCGCCGTCGAGTTCAACACGTCCGGGTGCAGCGGATAGGTCGCCGCTCCCGTCTTGTGGTTGTGGACCAGTCCGCCATAAGCCTCCGGACGCAGCCGACGATGCACCGACCACTTCTGAAACCACGCGGCATAGAGCGAATACACCCCGACCCGACCGATCAGGTCAAACACATCCGGCCCGCCAAACGTCGCAAACGGCGCCTGCGTCGGATTTCCGACATAGGGATTCGCCGAATCCAGCGCGCCACCGCCGAACGTCAGAATGATCAGCGCCGCGTTCAGCGCCGCCTGAACCGGGAAGTCACGATGAACATATTCCCCGAGGTCCCGCATGTTCCGGATGTAGCGCGGCGTTGTATCGAACGAATCCGGCCCGGCGGCAACCCCGTTCTGGATGTTCAACCAGCTCGAATAGGTCGTCATGAAATTGACGCCCGGCATCACCGTCCGAATTTTCTGGTCGAGTTGAAACGCGCCATAGGGCACCTGCTTCAACAGAAACTGCGAAACGTAATGCCCGGTCGTATCACCCGGAAATGACGATCGGAAAATCGTCTGCGGCGTCACCGCTCCGCCAATCTTCGGTCCCCGGAAATCCGACAACGCATTCAACCCGGCCACCGCCTGGGCAATCGTCGGGTCCGTCGCGTAATCGGTGAAATTCACGTCCCGCGTGAGCGCCATCCAGTAAACTTCGACCATTTCACCGGCTTCCCACGCGCTGCTGAGAGCCGGCGCGGGTGGCAACTGCAACTGATGCGAGTCGGAACCCTCCAACTGATACTTGAACGCCGATTGGGGACTGGTCTGCTTGACCGTCCCGCCCAGCGGAATCGCATTGAAATCCGCCGTAAGTCCCGTCGTCATCGCCGTCAGGAGCGCGCTGTAGGCCGCCGGGGTCACTTCACCGAGCGCATTATGCGGCAGCCCCTTCGAATAATTTCCAATTCGACTGGCAAACGCCGCTTCATCACCATTGTCCGGCTGCGGGAAGGAGGGAATCGGCGAGATGCGATTGATTTTGGCCCGCCGTCCCTTGAGTTCGAGCGCCGCCCCGCGCCGGTCGGGGTCGTTCAGCGGACCGACTTCGGCGGCCTTCGCCGTCGTTTCAGTCGATGCACCAAACTGATCGAGGCCGAGGCCGGTCGCCGAAACGGCCATCACCGCTCCGACACTGCCAAGAAAGTTGCGGCGACTGTTTGATGTCGGGCGCATTTGCGTTTCAGTCGGTTCAGACTCTGCCATTGGAGAATCTTCTATCGATTCTCTGCTTTTTTTCGGGTTTTTCATGAATTGGATTGCCTTTTAAACGGAAATTTGAATCCAACACCCCATACAGGTGTTCGAAGGGCGTTTCCCAATGGGGCTACGGAAGTGGTCAACGCATCTTTTAGAGGATTCCGGTTTGTAATCCACCCGACCAGTGACTCGATAGAATTTTTTGAGAAATCTTTAAGAATTCTTCGTCACCCCAACCAACGCCGGGCATTTCTTTGTGCCTTCGTGTTGATTTTCCCCCTACGCCGCCACTTCGAATTGGAATTGCCGTTTTGTTGAATGTCGTTCAAGATAGCCGTTTCCTGCTTCCATACTTCATTTCACACGGGAGTTTTTCGGATGAGCCAAGAAGCCTTCATCTACGACGCCATTCGTACGCCACGCGGTCGAGGCAAAGCCTCCGGCGCGCTTCACGAAATCAAACCGGTCGATCTCGTGACCGGCCTTCTCAATGAACTCACCCGCCGCCACGGCTTCGATACCGCCGCGGTTGACGATGTCATCCTCGGCTGCGTCACCCCCGTCGCCGATCAGGGCGCAAACATCGCCAAAACCGCCGCCCTCTACGCCGGATGGGATAACGTCGTCGCCGGTCAGCAGATCAACCGCTTCTGCGCCTCCGGCCTCGAAGCCGTCAACCACGCCGCCATGCGCGTCCGCTCCGGCTGGGAAGACCTCCTCGTCGCGGGCGGCGTCGAATCCATGAGCCGCGTTCCGATGGGCTCCGACGGCGGCGCGATGATGCTCGACCCCGCCGTCAGCGCCAGAGTTCACTTCGCCCCGCAGGGAATCGGCGCCGACCTCATCGCCACGCTCGAAGGCTTCTCCCGTAGCGATGTGGATGCCTTTGCAATGCATTCGCACCACAAGGCCGCCACCGCCCACGCGAACGGCTGGTTTTCGAAATCGCGCATTCCGGTCACCGACCTGAACGGCCTTCCCATCCTCGACCGCGACGAACTTGTACGCCCCGACACCTCCATCGAAGGACTCGGCGCGCTGGCGGCATCCTTCACCCAGATGGGAGACCTCGGCTTCGATGCCGTCGCCATGTCCCGATACCCGACCGTCGAACGGATCTCCCACATTCATACCGCCGGAAACTCCTCCGGCATCGTTGACGGAGCGGCGGTCGTCCTCGTCGGCAGCCGGGAAAAAGGCGCGTCCTTCGGTCTCAAACCCCGCGCCCGCGTCGTCGCCGGCGCCGTCACCGGTTCCGAACCGACCATCATGCTCACCGGTCCCGCCCCCGCGAGCCGCAAAGCCCTCGCCAAAGCCGGAATGACCGTCAACGACATCGACCTTTTCGAAGTCAATGAAGCCTTCGCCTCCGTCGTTCTCAAATTCCAGCGCGACATGGGCGTGGACCCCGACAAGGTCAATGTCAACGGCGGCTCGATTGCGATGGGACACCCGCTCGGCGCAACCGGCGCAATGCTGCTCGGTACCGTCCTCGACGAACTCGAACGGCGCGATAAATCCACCGCCCTCATCACGCTCTGCGTCGGCGGCGGCATGGGAATCGCGACCATCATCGAACGGGTCTGACGCTCGCAAAGGAAACGACACGCTGTCCTTCCGCAAATGAAGCAAGGACCGGTATGGAACCCCGACCGTCAGGGAGGGAAAAAGTCGGCAGCCCGTCAGAAAGGGCTCAGGAGACACTGGAATGGCTTTCAATTACGAAAAAGACGCTCAAAACATCGTCACCATCACGATGGATATGCCCAACCGCTCGGCCAATGTCCTCAATGAGGAATTCGCCGAAGCGCTGAAAGACTCCCTGAAGCGGGTTCAGCAGGAATCGGAACTCGCCGGAGTCATCATCACTTCAGCCAAGAAAACCTTCGTCGCCGGCGCCGAACTCGAAGGCATGCTCGCCGTCCGCGACGCCGCCGCGATGTTCAATGAAATTCAGACCATGAAGCGGTTCTTTCGCGGCATGGAGAAATCCGGGAAACCGTTCGTCGCGGCCATCAACGGCGCGGCAATGGGCGGCGGATTCGAAGTCGCGCTCGCCTGCCACTACCGCGTGCTGATCAATGCCCGTGACGCGCAGGTCGGCCTCCCTGAAGTCACCCTCGGCCTGATTCCGGGCGGCGGCGGCATCACCCGCATGGTACGAATGCTCGGCCTTGAAACCGCCCTTCCACTCCTGATGGAAGGCAAACGCCTCGCCCCCGCCGAGGCGCTGAAACTCGGCGTCGTCAACGAACTCGCCGAAAATCGCGAGGACCTGCTCGCCAAAGCCAAAACCTGGATTCTGGCGAATCCGACCCCGGCTCAACCGTGGGACACCAAGGGCTACCGCATTCCCGGCGGCGATCCGAAAACACCGAAAGTCGCCCAGATGCTCGCCGTCGCCCCGGCCATGCTGCTCAAGAAAACCCACGGCAATTTCCCAGCGCCGCAGGCCATTCTCAACGCCGCCGTCGAAGGAGCGCTCGTCGACTTCGACACCGCCGACCGCATCGAATCCCGCTATCTGGCCAACGTTGCCACCGGCAACGTCGCCAAGAACATGATCTCGGCCTTCTGGTTCCAGTTGAACAAAATCAACGCCGGGGGAAGTCGCCCGCAGGGATTCGATCGCCACACGACAAAGAAAGTCGGCGTTCTCGGCGCGGGCATGATGGGCAGCGGCATCGCCTATGCCTGCGCGACCTCGGGCATTCCGGTCGTCCTCAAGGACACCACGCTCGAACGCGCCGAAAAAGGCAAAGCCTACACCGCGAAAATTCTCGGGCCCCGGGTCGAAAAGGGACGAATGAAGGCCGAACAGCTCGAACAGACCCTCGCACTGATTCACGCCACCGCGGACCCGGACGACCTCAAAGGCTGCGATCTCATCATTGAAGCCGTCTTCGAAGACCGCAACATCAAGAAACAGGCGACGCAGGAAGCCGAAGCCCGGCTGGAACCCACCGCCGTCTTCGCGTCGAATACGTCCACGCTCCCCATTACCGGACTCGCCACCGTCTCCGAACGTCCGCACAACTTCATCGGACTGCATTTCTTCTCGCCGGTCGACAAGATGCAGCTCGTCGAAATCATCATCGGCAAGGAAACGTCGAAGGAAACGCTCGCAAAGGCATTCGACTTCGTCCGTCAGATCAGGAAAACCCCGATTGTCGTCAATGACAGCCGTGGCTTCTACACCTCACGGGTGTTCGCGACCTATACCAACGAAGGCATGCTGCTCCTCTCCGAAGGTCAGCATCCGCGCGCCATCGAATCGGCGGGCGTGAAAGCCGGAATGCCGGTCGGTCCGCTCGCCGTTTCGGATGAAGTCAGCCTCTCCCTGATGCAACACGTCCGCCGGCAGACCGAAAAAGACCTGATGACCGAAGGGAAGGAAGTTCCGAACAACCCGGCCAACGCCGTCATTGATTCGATGCTCGAGCGCGGTCGTCCCGGTCGGGCCGGCGGCGGCGGGTTCTACGAATATCCCAAAGACGCCAAAAAACATCTGTGGTCCGGGCTTTCCGAACTCTTTCACCCGGCTGAAAACGCACTGTCTCAGGAAGCCATGATCGAACGGCTGCTTTTCATTCAGGCCGTCGAAACCGCCCGCTGCCTTGAAGAAGATGTGGTCCTGTCGGTCGCCGACGCCAATATCGGCAGCATCTTTGGCTGG